>JALUZN010000353.1 GCA_027011835.1 Draconibacterium sp.
ACCAATGTAGTAGTTACCACTTTTAATATTCGCGATGGTAAAATTCCCCTCGTTATCGGTAGTGGTAGTTGTATACACGTTCGAGTCCATGGTATACATTTTTACTGTTATTCCAGCAGTAATATTACCATCATCGGCACTTGCAGTTCCATTAATTATTCCGTTATTGTCTTTGTTGCATGCAACCATTGCTAACAGAACAAATGCCATATAAATTATTTTTTTCATCTTAATTAATTTTGAAATAATGAATGATTTATTCTAATACATTTTTCCATTTCTCAGTACGACCGGTCAGCCAAACAGGAAGATCGGGATCGTTGTGTTTACTAATAATAGCCCAGTTTTCAGGATCAGAAGCCTGAATACTTCCAGGGTAAGTCATCCGCTCTTTCCACTTAAAAATTTCGTATGGAGAGCCCGGATTTGTACCAATATATTTAATTAACCTGCGGGCAGCAGTATAAGGAACTTCCCAGTTTAAGAAGTTGTAGTGCAACTGAAGCTGATTGAAGATAGCATGAACTTTTTCCTGATCAGACAAACCGTCGAAACGTTGTGCCTCTTTCTCGGCATAAGCACTTGCATCATATTCCATTGCAGGTTTTGTATTAATTCTCGAGTCGTCCATGTTCGATGGAAACGAAGGAGTTGTAGATTTTGTATAAGAGTTCGAGTTATTTAACTCGTACCAATATTTACACGACATTTCAATGGCTCTTTTATAATGGTCGTGTGCCGAACCATTTAACGTTCCAAATCCACGTACAGCTGCCTCTGCCAACGAAAGCTCTGTTTCAACAGCATGAAGAGTCGGATATCTTAAATCGAAATTAAACTGTGGGCGAACATTGTATTCCGAGATTAAATTATCTTCGGTACCAATTGTCCAGCCATTATCCTGGTATTTCGAACATCTTTCGCGAAGTGCTTTGTTTAAGAAACTTTCGCGTTTCGACATGTCGTTTATTGCCTCATCGTTCAAATTCAATTCGATATCGTTATTTACACCATATTTAAAGGTTGTAACATTCGGATCGGTCAAAATAGGATCGTTAATGTAATAACCTCTAATCATTTTACTGTAGTAACTATTTGGATCTGTTCCATCGTCCCATTTTGTGTCGGCTCCAATGTATCTTCCGCTCCAGTCGGGAGAGAAAATATACGAAACCCGTGGGTCAACTGTTCCGTCTAACAAACCTGTTGCAGAGTTATCGCCATCGAAATAGTAAAGTGTCTGTCCGTTCATCTCAACACTTTTTTCGGTTGGGGTACAGTGCATAACATCGTCTAAGAATCTTTTTGGCGAACGAGCTTCGTCGGCACGTTCCCTGAATGCACGTGTAATACCCAATTCGCGTTGAATACGGTAAGGTTCAACAATTGCAATATCGGCCAAACCGGCTACATCGTTATATTCCGAGAACAAAGGTTTTCCATTCAACTCCGAAATAACTTTTTTAGTTACATCGGGAAGAACTTCACTAACATTCATTGCACAACGAAGGCGCAAAGAGTTTACATATTTCTGCCACTGCAAAATACTTCCGTGAAAAATAACATCCTGATTAGTAAAAGATGCTTGCTCCGAGTCGGAAAGTTCAACGCCTGCCAAAAATTCTTCTGCTTCTTTTAATTCTTCTATAAGAATCGGATAAATTTCTTTCTGACCGAGGTATTCGGCTTTGTCGCCATCGAGGCCACCAGCCGACCCTGTTTTAATATAAGGTACAGCGTCGTAAAGATCGGTTGCCCTTTGGTATCCATATGCTTTTAAAACATGCAACAAGGTCATAAACAAATTGTCGAGTGTTGAGCGGTCTGCTTCGGGAATATTGTTGTATTCTCTCTGTCCCCAAAGAATTTGTTTAATCCAGTCGTTATTAATTTTATTAAAAACAGTGTTATTAAAACCATTTGTTCCCCAGTCGTGTTCAACATCGTGAAGGGTGTACGAAACACCATAATCGATGGTTGTATAATAGAGTTGAATACCTGTTCCCATCGTTCTCGAGCCACTTCTCATTTGATGATAGGAAGCGCCATACTCGCCCCGTAAAAAGAAACCACGTGTTAATTGCGATGTAAAAAATCCGGCAATAACACTAACACCACCCGACTGATCGGCTTGCTCTTTCGAGAATCCATCCGGATCCTGATATAATTGCTCTAACTTATCCTGACACGATATTGATGAAAATATCACCAGAATAGAAAGAATTGATTTAATAATTATATTTTTCATTTCTTATGCTTTTTTAAAGTTTAATTTTAAGTGCCATTCCAATAGATCGTTGTGTTGGCAAGGCTGTAGTTCCGTACGAACTGCTTCCCCATCCTGTTCCGTTCGATGATTCTGGAATTGAGTTGGGAGCTGCTTTATATAAGTAAGCAATATTGTTCCCAAACACAGAGATAGTAAGATCTTGTAACCCTATTCTTTTCGATATTGAAACCGGTACAGTATAATCGATTGCAATGTTACGTAAAGCTATATAATCGCTTTTAAACAAACGATCTTCAGGAAAGAATCCGTTAGAAAAATACGACTGATAGTAATAATCTTCGGCCGAAACAACTTTATCGTTTTTCGTTCCATCTTTAAAAACACCTTCGAGCAAAACACCATCGTGGTATGTATCGCCACCACTTGGTGCCTCACCAGCAACTTTATTACTTCCATCCATATGGTAAGCAATACCTCCGGTTTCAGCATCTCGGTATTTCAATGTTTCGTTTAATACTCCCGAGGCCATCATATAAGTTTCTGTTTCCGAAATAAAGAATGCACCAAAAGAGTAGTCCATATTTACAATAAAGCGGAAATTCTTATAGCTGAATGAAGAGAAAAGTCCTCCTGTTACATCGGGTAACAATTTACCAACCATTTTACTGCTATTAGGGCTGTAATCGTACATCGATCCGTTCCCTTTAACAATTCGTTGCCCGTTATTCGGGTCATTCGGGTCGGAAGGGTTGATGTAGGTTTGCCACCCCTTTTGCTGATAAATAAGACCGTATTCACCACCTACTTCGGCAACGGCATTCAAGCCATTTGCGCCCCATAAAGTAAGCGCAGTAAGTTTACCGTCTAACTTTTCAACCTTTGTTTTGCTCGATGCAAATGTTACGTCTACATCCCATTTAATATCACGTGTAAATACAGGTTTTGTTTTTAAAGCCAATTCCCATCCTCGGTTCGACACATCTCCTGCATTCATTCTAATTTTAGAAACCCCCATTCCGGGAGGAGCGGTAACCGCCATAATTTGGTTGTATGTATTCGATTTGTAATAAGAGAAATCGACACCTATTCTTTGATTTGTAAACAGATACGATTCAAATCCAACTTCAAATTCACGTTTCCGTTCAGGTTTCAGGTTTGGAACTCCATTTTCATCCATTGGAGGAAGGTGCGATGGCGGAGAAAGAATATAACCCGACCCCGATGCAGAAACACCATAATTTACATTACTGAAGTAGCGTGGTCCCGGACGACCTACATCGGCCCACGAAGCTCTCACTTTTGCAAAATCAACCCACTCGGGTAAAGTTAACGACTCGCTTGCAATCCAAGTTGCACTCATTCCCGGGTAAAAATAGCTGTTGTTGCCAGGAGGCAAAATTGAAGACCAATCCTGACGTGCTTGCGCTTCAAGATAAATCTGATTCTTCCAGGCAAACTGTGCCGAACCTAAAAGACTGTATAGAATATCTTCTCCATTGTCGTAATTATAAATAGGTTGAACTCCGGAAGGAAGATTCGAGAAAGAGAAGAAATTAGGAATAACCATTCCACCAATTTGGCTGGCTCCTTTTACTTCGAGATAGTTGTCGCGGATAGCTCCACCTACAAATCCGGAAATATTAATATCGCTTGTAACGTCTTTGTTGAAGTTTATCATTCCCTGACCATATGTTTTTCTGATATTTCTCGACTTATCGGAATACGATGAGCCACTGTTCGGACCAATCAGCGAAGGATCTTGTAATTTACCTTTATAAACATCTCTTTCGTTGGTAATATCCATTCCACCCATTAAAGTAGCACTAAAAACATCGTTAAATTTAAAATCGAGTGTTAGCGACTGAATGTTATGCAAACGGTCGAAAATTGATTCGTTTTGCTCCTGATCCCAGAAAAATCCAACAACACTTTTTCGTCCGTTCGAGAAAAAGTTTTTAAAATTCGGGTTGGCAAAATAGTTGTAACCGTCGTCGGTTACCATATGTTCCCGAATTAAATCAACATCGATATCGGCACTGTATGCTCCTAAACTTGCACGAGCTCCCTGAGAGTCGAAAGTTCCGGCATTGGCAGCATTTAAATTTTGCGACACATAATAGTTTCCGGTATACTTAATAGTAATATACTCGTTAAGGTTGTACGATGCGCTAATACTAAATGTATTCTTTTTATACGAGCCTGCCGGGGTTGTTGGCGAGAGTTGCATATTTGTATACGAAAATCTCATCGATCCTTTATCGCTGCTCGAACTCAAAGCAATGTTTGAAGTAGTTTGTCTTCCTGTTCTGAAAAGGTCGTCGTAAATATTATTGGTTTGCGGTTGCCAGGGTCTTTTACTGCCATCCCACCAATTAAGCGTAACGCTTGGGTCGAATTTAGGACCAAAAGCACCACCACTGTAATCGAGTGTTCTTTCGTTATTTTCGTCAAGAAAATATCCCTGAGCATCGGTCTCGGTATTACTTGGGCTTCTACCGGTTCCATATACATTTTGTAATTCGGGCATAAAAGCAGCATGGTCCCACGAAGTAGTTACCGAAGCCGATATTCCTAACCCTTTTGTTTTTGTTCCCGACTTGGTAGTAATAAGAATTACACCGTTTGCACCTTCACTTCCATACAACACCGATGCTTTTGCACCTTTAAGAATTTCGAACGATGCTATATCATCGGGGTTAATGTCGTTAATACCAGTACCGTTATCGCGACTTGTAGAACCATAACCAATAGATGTATTTTGGTCGTGAATTGGAATTCCGTCGACAACAATTAAAGGCCGTGTTGTAGAACTGGCATCAAACGAGACCGCATTACGGATATTAATTTTCATACCTCCGGTTGGACCAGAAGCAGTTGCTGCTACCTGAACACCGGCAGCACTTCCATATAACGACTGCAGTGCATTAGAAGGAGTTCCACTGGCCATTACACGGTCGGCAGAAACTTTCGAAACCGAATATCCCAAAGCTTTCGACTCCTTTTTAATCCCCAATGCTGTTACTACAACCTCGTCAAGGCCAATGTCACTCGATTGTAATCCAACATCAATAGTAGAACGTCCATCAACTTTTTCTTCAACTGTAGTCATTCCTACAAACGAAAAAACGATGACTCCGTCACTTGGAACTGACAATGAATACTTACCATCAATATCGGTAATTGTTCCATTACTTGTTCCTTTTTGAATCACCGACACTCCGGGGATACCCAGACCATCGTCTCCGGTTACCGTTCCGGTTACCGTTTGTTGCGCAAAAGCACTGCTTAGCAGTGCAATGCTCATCGCAAAACTTAAAATAATCTTTCGCATAGATTTTAGTTTAAATGTTTAAATAATACTCAAATAGCCTCTCTCATATAATCGTTAAATTAAGTTATCATATCGCTAAAAATTCGTTGATACAAAGTTGCGGTAACCCCCAGCAACCCCGACTCTTCACACAATTCAGAAATAACAACTTCCGAATTAGAACTTATCTTTTCGAGACAATATTTATTTAAAGATTGTTGTATAGGAGTTAGAATAAACTGGTTTGCCTGCGCCATGCTACCGCTTAAAACAATTACCTCAGGGTTTAATAACTGAATAATATAAGACAAACCTTTGCCAAGTGCCATTCCCACCTTCGATAAAATAGAAATAGAAAACTCGTCTCCTTTTTTTGCTGCTTCAATAATTCTATATATGGCTTGCTTATTAACACCTGCCAACTCGTCGCGTTTCAGCTGTGTAACAACATTATTTTCCACACCTTCGATGGCATACCGCAATAGTGCATTTGCCGAAGCAATGGTTTCCAAACATCCTGTTTTCCCGCAAATACACAAACTTCCGTTATCGACCATTTTCAGGTGCGAGAATTCGCCTGCAAAACCGGTGGTTCCTTTATATATCTTTCCATTTAAAATCATGCCCAAACCAATTCCCCAGTTCCAGTTAATTACAATGGCATCGTTTTTCCCCTTTGCTTTACCAAAAATATATTCGCCAAAAGCCTGCATACGTGCATCGTTATCGATATAAACAAGCTTATTGAAACGCTTCTCAATGCGCTCTCCTATATTTTGAAAAGCTTCGTCCTTTACAGTATAATTTATTCCCTTTTCCGAATCGATTAATCCGGGCATATCAACACCTATTCCGTAAATCTTTGAATATGGAATTTTATATTCCGAAAGTATTTCCGTAGCATTTGAATATAATTTATCAACCAATTCGGGGTCATCAATCGAGGTTTCTATCCTTTTTAACGATGTTACCTGCTCGTTTAGAGCATTAAATACGGTCATTCTTGTAAAGTACCTGCCCATGTCGCAAACCAAAACATAAATCGAGTCTTTTGCTAAACCATATATTAGGGGTTTCCTTCCCCCCTTCGACTCGCCAACTCCTTTCGAAACAATATAGTTCGACGAAATTAAATCGTTTAGCAAGACCAACACTGTGGGCATACTCACATTTATATGCTTACATATTTGCGGTGCTGAAAGTGAGTTATGTTTATAAAGCAAACGGAGTATTCGTTTCCTTTGCCGGTATCTTTTTAGCTCATTTACCGACAACTCTCGATTATTTAAACCTGTAGCCAATAACATAAGTTCCTATTAAGTTTTGCGCAAGTTATGTGTTTTTTTTAACTTTTATGTAATTCTTTTTAATTTTTTTTAATAAGAAGTCATTTTTTTAAATTTTTTTTATTTAATATCGAGCATAAAATCACTATCAATCAAATACATAATAGACT
>JALUZN010000354.1 GCA_027011835.1 Draconibacterium sp.
TTAAACCATTTTTATACGTTAAAATTATAGAAAATAGTGAAGAATTCTGAAAAGAAAGAGCGGCCACAGATTCACAGATTATTCTTCCGGTTTTTTCTTTGTTGCTATTTGAATCTGTGGTAAAACTATTATAAAACATTCCCATCGTTCTCTATTTTTCAGGTTAAAAACGGGTTAGTTGTTTTTTCGAATCCAAGCGTTGTTTCGGGCCCGTGGCCACAATACACTTTTGTGTTGTCGGGCAATGCAAACAGCTTCAATTTAATATTCGAAATCAGGGTGTCGTAATCGCCGCCGGGTAAATCGGCACGACCAACACTTCCGTAAAAAAGCACATCGCCGGCAATTAAAAAAGCATCTTGTTTACTGTAAAAAACCACGTGACCCGGCGAGTGCCCCGGAACATGAATGACTTCGAGTTCGGAGTTACCAAATTTCACCGTTTTTTTTTCGTTTAACAAGTTATTTGCCGGAGAAACCGGATGAACGGTAAACCCGTACATTTCGCCTTGCACGGTGGCTTTCTCAACCCAAAACTCGTCGTCGGGGTGTGCCCAAAACGGAATATTATATTGGTTACGAATAAATTCAACCCCCATAATATGGTCGAAATGGCAATGTGTATTAATAATTTTTACCGGAGTAAAATGGTTCGATTCAATATAATTTTTTATTTCAGCTTGTTCTTCGTCGAAATAAAAACCGGGATCGATAAAAACGGCTTCACCGGTTTCGTCTGATAAGACAAAACTGTTTTCAGCCAACGGATTTACAACAAATTTTTCGATTGTTATCATAGTTAAAAATTAACTGTACCTTTCAGTAAAGGAACAAAAACAAAATTGCCGTGTTTTTCGGTTTTAAATTCGGTTTCCGAAATACGGATAAATACCTTCATTACTTGCTTCCGGTCGTTTCCTACGGGAATAACCATCCGCCCTCCAATTTTAAGTTGCCCGGTTAAATCTTCGGGAACGGAAGGAGCTCCGGCTGTTACAATAATTTTATCGAAAGGTGCAAAATCGGGAAGTCCTTTATAGCCGTCGCCAAAGAAGAAAGCCGGTGTGTATCCTATTTCGGGAAGAAAATGCTGCACTTTTGCAAACAACTCTTTTTGCCGTTCAATGGTAAACACCTTAGCACCCATTTCGAGTAATACTGCCGCCTGATATCCCGAGCCTGTCCCCACTTCCAGCACTTTATCGTTTTTATTAATTTCCAAAAGCTGGGTTTGAAAGGCAACGGTGTACGGCTGCGAAATGGTTTGCCCCGCACCAATTGGGAAAGCCTGATCTTTATAGGCAAAATTTATAAACATACTTTCCATAAACAGATGCCGTGGAACTGTACCAATAGCCTCTAAAACTGCCGAATCTTTTATCCCTTTTATTTTCAATCCGTCGACCAGTCTTTTACGCATTCCCTGATGACGAAGAGTATCGTTACGTACCATTTCTTTCTATTATTCTGCAAAAATAATCGAATATGTAATCTTTTCGTACCTGCAGCAAAATATCTTCCATTGCAATATTAACAAATAACGTTGATAAAATTTTTAGAGATTAATCTGTTGAATTGCAACCAAATGCCAAGAAGTTCTATATTTGTACATCATCGGGTAAAAAGGTTGTTATGTTGAATATTGGAATAATTGGAAATACAGAGGTGCTGGAGCCACATGTTAAGCGCATTCAAAAAAATAAAAATGTTAGAATAACAGGGAAAGCCTCGGTAGGGAGCAGTGCACAAATAAACAGTTTCCACTACTCAATTCCGGAAATTAACCGCGTTGAACTGATTGAAAGAGCTGATGTTTTGCTTCTCGATAATTCGTCGTCAATTCCCTTTAAATTGCTGTTCGACATTGTAAAAAGGTCGAAACACATTTTTACTGTTGAATATTTAAAACTTACGTCCGACGAATGTGCTCAACTTGTAAAACTAACCAACGAGTCGCAATCGATTATTCAGGTTTTAAATCCATTTTTTTACACTCCTGCAATTCAGTGGCTAAACAGCAATTTTATTTCACCACAATTTCTCGATATTTCAAAATTTTCTGAAGGCCAGACGATGAGAGACACACTGTTTCCACTGCTGTTAATGCTTAGTAGTACAACCGGACTTCATCCAAAAAAAGTTAAAATTTCGGTTTTTCCTTCTGAAAAAGAGGCAATCGATTTTGCAAATGTACGTCTCGAATTTAGTAACACCTCGGTGGCAAATATTAATTTTGGCAACAAACTGCCCGAGGGACAATTCAGCATTAAAGGTTTTTCAAAAAATCAGGTGTTTTCGTTCAATTTTAAAAAAGAAGATTTTCAATTGAACGGCAAATCAATTAGTTTTTCTGATAAATACCACGTAAACGAGTTCGATATTTTTATCGATTCAATAGAAAATAAAAACCAAAACAGCAGTAATATTGAAGAGTATCTCTCTGCAACTCAATTGATAGAAATTGTAGAGAAAAAACTTACTCAATTAATCGATTAATTTTCTCCTCAAAAGATTGCTTTTCTCGCAATATCTTTCATGCATTATCGTTATAAACAAGTACAATAAACTAACTTATGTTTCTATGAATAAATCCAGACAGGTTGCCAGGTATGTTCTATTTGATTTTTTTGCTGCTGCAATCAGTTGGGTACTCTTTTTTATTTACCGGAAAGCAGTTATTGAACCACAACGATTCGGGATTGACATTCCCATCGAATTTACCTCGCGGTTCTATTTAGCACTTTTAATTATTCCGGCACTTTGGATTCTCTTTTATTACATTACCGGTTTTTATAAAAATATATATCGCCGCTCGCGATTATTGGAGTTTGGGCAAACTTTTTTCACCTCGCTATCGGGTGTGGTAGTTATTTTCTTTGCACTAATTTTAGACGATTTTATTCATACATATAAAAACTATTACCAGCTTTTTTTCACCCTTTTTGTATTACATTTCGGGCTTACCTATCTGTTCCGGTTGATTATTACTACACGAACCATTCATCGTATTCATAAACGGAAAATAGGATTTAACACATTATTAATTGGCAGCAACAAAAAAGCGTTGAAAGTTTACAACGAAATGCAAAATCAGGTTCGGCCGGCAGGAAATAAATTTGTGGGATTTATTGGTGTTGAAAATAACGACGACACACTGCTGGGGAAATACATTCCAAAACTTGGTCAGGTTTCCAACCTGGCAAAAATACTTGAAGAGCAGCAAATTGAAGAAGTTGTAATTGCCATTGAAACCATTGAACATAAGCGTCTTAGCGAAATACTTACAATTATTGAAAACAGGCAAATTACAATTTGGGGAATCCCCGATTTATACGATTTTCTTACCGGAATGGTAAAAACCAATACCATTTATGCTAGTCCGCTAATAAAAATCTCGAATGGCTTGATGCCCGGCTGGCAAGAAAATACAAAACGTCTTTTAGATGTTTCGTTATCGTTAATTGCCTCGCTTATTTTTCTACCTTTTTTTTTAGTGCTGGCAATTATAATTAAAACAACATCGAAAGGGCCTGTGTTTTACAAACAGGAACGAATTGGCCGCTTTGGAAAGCCATTTTACATCTACAAACTGCGTAGTATGGTAACCGATGCCGAAAATGGAACCCCGGCACTTTCGTCCGAAAACGACTCGCGAATAACCAAAATAGGAAAGTTTATGAGGAAGACCCATCTCGATGAAATTCCTCAGTTTTTTAATGTTATTATTGGCGACATGTCGTTGGTTGGACCGCGCCCCGAACGACAGTTTTATATCGACCAAATTGTAAAACGAGCTCCTTATTACACGCACCTTCACAAATTACGCCCCGGAATTACCTCGTGGGGACAGGTTAAATATGGTTACGCTTCGAATGTGGATGAGATGCTCGAACGTCTTCCGTACGACATGATGTACCTGAAAAATATCTCGCTTTATATCGACTTTAAAATTCTGATTTATACACTAATGGTTAGCGTTAAAGGGAAAGGGAAATAGATACCTTAAACCACACGATGTTCTGAAATGACTGCTATACGGTTATTTTACGGCAGTGGGGGATTAATCTTCATCGTGCCTTTTGTAGCCGATTTGTTTTTTTGATTCAGGACTTGCTTGTAATCGGTATATTAGTAGAAACAAAAATTAGAAAGTTCTCTTTAAACTTTCTGTCAAATAGTTATTCAATATGAACAAAGTAAACGAACTTGCCAAAATGATTGACCACTCCATTCTTCACCCAACATTAACAGACGACGATTTACGTCGAGAATGTGAAGTGGCAAAAAAGTACAATGTTGCATCGGTGTGCGTAAAACCGTATGCAGTAAAACAAGCAGTTGAATTACTTCGTGGAACAGATGTTTTTGTTGGCTGTGTAATTGGTTTTCCGGCGGGAAATTCGGCAATAGAAGTTAAAGTTTTTGAAACCAATTTTGCTTGCCACGATGGTGCAGTAGAAATTGATATGGTAATTAATATTGGGAAAGCCATGCAGGGCGACTGGGATTATATTGAAAAAGAGATTGGAGCCGTTACCAACGCCGGCCATAATAACGGAGCAATTGTAAAAGTTATTTTCGAAACCGATTTTGTTAAAAAAAAGAGCGACATTGTTAAGTTGTGCGAGATTTGCACAAAAGTGGGAGCCGATTATGTAAAAACTTCATCGGGGTTTGGCTTTGTAAAAGGTGCCGACGGAAAATACTCGTATG
>JALUZN010000355.1 GCA_027011835.1 Draconibacterium sp.
CCATTCCAAACCTCGATTTAATGAGACAAAGCATCGGACCAAAAGTTAAATTAAAGGCGGCCGGTGGCGTTCGCACTCTCGATGATTTAATTGCCGTGCAAAAAGCAGGTTGTACTCGCTGCGGAGCAACGGCAACAGTTGCTATTCTGGAAGAAGCTAAAAAGCGCTTTAACAACTAACATCGAAAAATTATGAAACAGCTATCTACAGTCTTTATTATTATATTTTTTTCTTTGAACTCGTTCTCGCAAAAATTACAAGTAAGCCAGTCGCAACGTTATTTGGAAACCACAAATGGGAAACCTTTTTTCTGGCTTGGCGATACCGCCTGGGAACTCTTTCACAAATTGAATCGAGAGGAAGCGACCGAATATCTCGAGAACCGTAAAGCAAAAGGATTCACAGTTATTCAGGCAGTAGTTCTTGCAGAAAATGATGGGCTGCGAAAGCCAAACTCGTATGGCGAAGTTCCATTAATTGACTTAGACCCTACAAAACCCAATGAAGCATATTTTAAACATGTAGATTTTATAGTGAATGAAGCTGAAAAGCTGGGGCTTTTTATTGGAATGCTCCCAACCTGGGGCGATAAAATATTCTCCGACTATCCCGGTACCGGCCCAATTGTTTTCGACAAAGAGAATGCTTTTATTTATGGCGAATTTTTAGGGAAACGCTACAAAGACAAACCCATAGTGTGGATTTTAGGCGGCGACCGGAATATTGCCAACAACGATGTGATGGAGATTTGGCGAGCAATGGCAGCAGGATTAAAAAAAGGCGACAATGGTAACCACTTGATTACTTTTCATCCGCGGGGAAATTCCTCATCATCGAAAAGTTTGCACAACGAGTCGTGGCTCGATTTTAACATGTACCAAAGTGGCCACGCATTCCGTTTTAACGATGTTTACAACTATGCAAAACACGACCTTAGTTTGCAACCCGCAAAACCGGTGGTTGATGGCGAACCTGCCTACGAAGATATTGCAGTCAAATTTTGGGACTACAAAATTGATTACAACAAAGTTTTAAACAGCGATGGACTTATCGAAGATAAATCGTATTATTCGAATGGTTTTTTTACCGCTTACGATGTTCGCGTTCACGCCTATTGGGATTTTCTTGCAGGTGCGTGTGGATATACTTACGGAAACAACGCCATCTGGCAAATGTTTCATAAAGGCGACAATATTGCTATTCCCTGTTTATACGACTGGCGCGAGTCGATGGACCGCCCGGGAGCTTTCGACATGCAACACGTGCGAACAGCTCTCGAAGACAAGTTTTATAAGATTAAGTCCGATGAGTCGCTGTTTGTGAATGAGGTAAAACCCGGTGAGAATTACCTAGCGGCTGCCGGTTCAACCGATAACTCTTTTGTACTTATCTATCTTGCAAAAGGGCAACCTGTAAAAATAAAAATGAGTAAATTAAAAGCAAACGTTACCGCAAGTTGGTTTAATCCTCGAAATGGGTTTAAAAAACAGTTTGGTGTTTTCCGTAATTCGGGAATAACCGAATTTATTCCACCCTCATCAGGAGAGGGAAACGACTGGTTGCTGATTTTGGAGAGAGGTCAATAATCGAGGTTCTCTTCCTCTTCTCGTTCCCTATTTTCATACTGCTCTTTGATTTGCTTTTTGATTTCGCGAATCATATCTTATTTGTTGGCCATTACAAGTGCCTCTTTTAATGCCTTCCAGTAGAAGTTTTCGTTAAACGGATCGAGTGTTTTTTGAGAACCGAAAACACACGAATTCGTTTTTGTAAAATAAATTCAAAGCTATTTTCAGGAGGATTGAATAATTCCGGGTGGCAGTATTATTTCTTTTTCCGGAAGCATCTTCTTAGAATGCAACATCTAAAGTCCAATGTAATTTATTTTCAACTCCCCAATGTGAACGAATATTTTTTAAAATAATTTACAGCTGTATCTACTAAATTTGCAATATAATATCAAGTTGCTTTTTCTGATTGTTTATTACTGTTTTTAAATTCCCTTATACTATCAATTTTAATTATTTGCTGTAGCTTATTCCATTTGTTATCATCTTTAATAAACTGAATATCAGACACAACACAGCACGAGCAAGTTTCAATCCTACCTTGACCAAAATCTATGTTCGTATCTACTTCAATGTGTAATATATTATTTATTAAATTAGGTGTAATGGACAAATTGGTTGTTTTTTCAAGCAACTATTGTTCAAGTGGACAAAATGGTTGGTCTTTTTATTAACAATTTTTCTCATAAAAAACCAT
>JALUZN010000356.1 GCA_027011835.1 Draconibacterium sp.
TATTAATGATGTAAATACTGATTTGACAAATTGTTATAAAACAATAAAAAACAATGTTTCGGAATTAATAGAAATTCTTTCAGAATTAGAAATAGAATACAATTCTATGGAGCATAATTCAGAAGAAAGGAAAGCTTTTTATTATTCAAAAAGAGAGGCATTTAATAAGCGTAATAGCAGCCTTGTTGCACATTCAGCATTATTTATTTTCTTAAACCGAACTTGTTTTAATGGTTTATATAGAGTTAACCGTAAAAATGAGTTTAATGTACCTCAAGGAAGTTATAAGAAACCACAAATATGCAATAGAGAAAACCTTTTAGCTGTGTCAAAAGTATTGCAGAAGGTTGAAATATTAAACGGCGATTTTGCAAAAACAAAAAAATACGCAAACAGCAGCAGCTTTTTTTATTTTGATCCACCATACAAACCTCTTTCTGAAACATCGAGTTTTAATTCTTATGCTAAAGATGAATTTAACGATGCAGAACAAATCAGGCTAAAAGAGTTTTGTGATACAATTGATATTTTAGGTAGTAAATGGATTTTAAGTAACTCTGATGTAAAAGGGAAAAATCCAAATGATAATTTTTTTGATGATTTGTTTGAAAGTTATCAAATTAACAGAGTATTAGCAAAAAGAAGTATTAATGCTAATCCTGAAAAAAGAGGACTGTTAACAGAGTTACTAATAACCAATAATAGAGAATTTGCCAATGTCATTTAATACTTTTCTTTCACAATTAAGCACTACAAATTCAACGCTTGACTTCTTCATAGATTTTGATAAAATTACTACTAATATCAGTAAAATTGAGGTTAAGTTAAATCAGTTAAACTACTTGCTTGGTAAAGAAGATATCAAGTCTGCAATTGATGAACTTTTCAATGAAAATAAAGCTTGTTTTTCTGTCTTGAATATTGTTATTGCAGTAAGGGAAAACCGACCTGTTTTGGATAATGAAGGAAATGTTGTTGATCTAAATAGTTACTTTGAATCATCAGATTTGGTTTTTGAATTTATTGAATCAACTGGACTTCTGGAAGTATTTAAGAATAAGCAAATAACCAACTTGGTTGATTATGTTTTTGGTATTGAAGTAGGACTTGATACCAATGCCCGTAAAAATCGTGGTGGTAAAAATATGGAAAAAGCAGTTGCTAAATTATTCTCTAAAAATGGAATTAGTTTTAGACAAGAGGTTAAGAATACCGAATTTGAAGAATTAACGAGTTTAGGTGAAGATGTAAAACGGTTTGATTTTGTCATTCAAACCAAAAATAAAACTTACTTAATCGAAACAAACTACTATAACGGAGGTGGTTCAAAACTTAACGAAGTTGCAAGAGCTTACACAGATCTCGCACCTAAAATTAACCAATATGAACAATTTGAATTTGTATGGATAACTGATGGTCAAGGTTGGCATTCTGCCAAAAATAAACTACAAGAAGCTTATAGTCATATCCCTAAAATTTACAATCTTAACACATTACCAAAGTTTATAGAACTTGTAAAATCAGAATTTGAATGAAAAACTATTATAATCATAAAATCGACTTAAAAAAGATTACAATAAAGAATACTTCAAGAGACAAGCTTGTTCCATCACTTGAAGCTATTGAATATAGAGGTTATGAAGTTGAACAATTTCAAGATGGCAGAAAAGTTGTTATTACAAAACCAGGAGGGAAAAGTGTTTATGGCAGACCTAAAAAAGAAGATTTTTTAGTATTTGTTTATACACCTAAAGACAATGGGTTATGGCAAATTACGCATAAGCAGATATTCCAAGATATTGAAGAAAAACTATCTGAATCGAAAACTAAAACAGTAGAATTGATAAATATGTTAGAAAGAACTTACAATGGAGAAGAACCTACTGATTTTATTGATGATATTAATTCTCTCACTTTTAAAAATGGAGAATCTGTTGAATTATTATTGAAAGTTTACAAGTGGATTTGGGGACAAGAAGATGTTAATTATCCAAATGGTGAAGGGCGTGATATGTCTTGGAATCCAATTAAAGCTCTTAGAGATCAATAAATGATTGAACCATATTACAGATCGAAAGATAATAAATTCACCCTATTGCATGGTGACAGTTTTAAACTTCTAAAGCAATTCGAGCATAAATTTGATATGATTTTTGCCGACCCACCATATTTTTTATCTAATGGCGGTCAATCAATTCAGAATGGAAAAATTGTAAGTGTAAATAAAGGTAAATGGGATAAATCATACGGATTTGACGAAATATACAAGTTTAATCGTGAATGGCTGTCGCTGGCAAGAGATAAAATGAAAGAAGATGCTACTATCTGGATTAGTGGTACAATGCATAATATATTTAGTGTGGGTCAGTTACTTACGGAATTAGGGTTTAAAATTTTAAATATTATTACTTGGGAGAAAACAAATCCGCCACCAAATTTTTCTTGCAGATACTTTACATATTCAACGGAACAGATTATTTGGGCACGTAAATCAGAAAAAGTCCCTCATTATTATAATTACGAATTAATGAAAGCACTTAATGGTGACAAGCAAATGAAAGATGTTTGGCGACTACCTGCGATTGCAAAGTGGGAAAAATCATGTGGCAAACACCCGACACAAAAACCACTCTCTGTTCTTACTCGAATTATTATGGCATCAACAAAACAAAATGCATGGATATTGGACCCATTTACGGGCAGTAGTACAACTGGAATTGCTTCAAATTTATTAGATCGTAGATTTTTAGGAATAGATCAAGAAAAAGACTTCTTAGATATTAGTAAAAATCGAAAGATTGAAATAGAAAACAGTACTACTTGCGGAATTTATAAATCAAAAATTCAAGGATTTACTACTGACAAGCAATTATTTTTAAACCTACTAAAAGAGCCAAGTGTAGAATATGGAGAAGCTGAAATACGGGGCATAACAATGTGTAAAAATAATAGCCAAGACAGTAGTGAAATCAAGGATTGTAGCTCACTTTAACTTCCCTGTAATTTGAGAGGGAAGTGCCACGTAATCGGCTAATGTTTTCACTCTAAACGTTATGGATTATTGAAATTAGTGATGTATTGCTATTTCTTACTGAAAAGAATGGAGGGTTGAAGCTTTACCTGTTCAGAATGATTTTTGATGTAAGAACAGTGTTGCCCGATTTTACTTTGCAGATATAAATTCCGGCTTCTAATTTTTGCCCGGCACTATTTTCGCCTCGCCAAACAAATTCATTACCCAATGAAACTTTGTTGAGAACTTCTCTCCCGTCTAACGAATAGATGTACACCGTGATTGAGTTATGAATGTTGTTTTCTACTTTTATCCGGGTTTCGGAAGTAAACGGATTTGGGTAAACGTTTAGCACTTTTTTAGAGTTAACAGAAGCTATCCATTCCGAATTTGTAGTAATGCTGTTTTCAGCCCCCGGTGTTCCGGATTGTACCAACGACGATTTCCACGATTCGGCATTTGAATTGTCGTTGTAATAGTGCCGTAATTCTAATGTTCTTCCTCCTCCGTTTGGTTCAGCAGGCCATGGTTGTGTAGCACTAAAAGCTACCTCGTCAATCAGTTTCCCAAATCTGTCGAACAGGCGAATAGCATCGCCTCCACTTCCCAGTCCAAAACTAAAATCTCCAATGTAATTTTTTACTTCGGAATATTGTGTGCTGAATTTATCTTCTTTTCTGCAAAGAACAAGATATTCATTGCTTTTTAATACTGTATTTTCGGGTATCTTAAATTCATGAGAATCGTCGTTGTCTTTAAATATCCATCCCGAAATGTCAACATCATAATCTCCCCAGTTAAATAGTTCTACCCAGTCGCCGGCATTACTTTCGTCAGACGAGTTGTAATTAATTTCGTTGAAAACAACGGAATTGTCCATCTCTCCGGCATCTTCAAAAATAGCCCGAATTGTGGTTGCATTTTTAATATTCACCTGAATGGTTTTATTGGTCATAACAACATTGTCGACCACCCAGCTATGAAATTTATATCCCGAACGTGCGTGTGCTGTTAGCGAAACAGGAATGTTTTCGAAATACTCACCCTCCCAGTTCGGTTTAGTAATGGTTAGCGAATTCAAATCGACAACTCCGGCTACCGATGGAAGAATTGATAATTTGATTTTGTAATTCTGAGGAATTGAAAACTGCTCTTTCATATGCTCGCGGTTATAATGGGGGCGATTCGTCGCAAAAGAGATCATTCTTTGTATCTGTCCGTTCCAGGTGTAGACAGACGGTTTGTTCCATTTTTCGAAGTTTCGCTCTATTTCGGGTTCAATTGCATCGTGCAAACTATCAATGTGCGAAATTACATTTGCAGGCAGGAAAGTTGTATTTAGTAAATCGGCAAACCTGTTAATAAATTGGTTTTTAAACGTTTCGTTTTCGAGTAATTTTCTGAATAAAAAAGTCGACCAAGGCGGGTTTGGCCACGATTGCCCGTTTGTTGCAAGAGCAAACTTAAGCGTATTTAATTTATAATCGCTACCATTCCAAATGCCAAAACCAAAATCGGTATCGAAAAGTATCCAACGCCATTTTCCCTCCTCGGTTTGCGGTCGCCAGAATTTAATGTTGTTTCCTGGCCAGTCGCGGTTATTAAAATAGATTTCAGAAATTAAATAATCGATATAATTGCTCATATCCATTTGTGCGCACACTTTTTGGTACACCTCAATCTTTGACAAATTGTTTGTTTTAATAAACCAAATTAAATCGGAATAATTTTCCGAACTCCCCTTTAAAACAATGCTGTTTCTTTCTAAAATGTCAACATCTTCGGCTTTTATGCCGTAATTTTCTTCAAGGAAATCTTTATTGATTTTTTCGCGTAAGTTTATAATTCCCCAATATTTTCCATTTAAATAGAGTATAGTGGGTTGGTATGCGGCCCTGTCTATATTTAAATTGCGCACCAAACTGGTCATCATTCCATCGCGCATTTTAGAATATTCGAAATCGTTTCCGCTATTCCGTAAAACTAACGATTTGAATTTTGTAATCTCTTTCGAATTAAAAAGTTGAACACCTGTTAGTTCCGGGTCTCCATATTCGTTTCGAAAAAATACCGACAGCGATTTTTGGGCTTTTGCACGACTCCAGTTGCCAAATATTTTTATTCCGCAATTTAACGAGAAGAGGCGTTCGCCATCAGTTCTTATCATTTCAATATTTGCCGGTTTTTCCCAGTCTTCCCAAAAATTTGCCCCAAAATAGGGTATGTTTTCCGAGGCATCTTCTCCCATTACATAAATTCCGGTTTCAGTATTCCATAAATTATCGGGGTCGGTAATTACCGAAACAACAGGGAGCGTAGGTTGTGCATCGAAAAGATAGGTACGCGAAGCCATTTTTCCCGGGACAAAACCTGGTTTAAAAATACGCGCCCGCACAATACTGTTTTTGCTAATTGGAATGGGTGTTTCGTATACAGGGCTTGCAAGGGTGGGCTCTGTTCCGTTGGTTGTGAAATGGATATCTTCGCCACTGTTTGCACCTGAAAGTACAAGGTTTTGCGCTTCGGCAAGGAACATTTGCGGTATTGAGAAATGAACACTATCAGAAACCACTCCTGTAATAGTTGATGTTTCATTTGGTTTCCCCGGCGACGGGTTGGCAAAAAGCACCCAGTTTTCAATAATCTTCTTGTTGCGGCCCAAAGAGTATCTGCCAGGAATTACGCCAAAAGAGATTGAGTCGGCAATTACTCCGTTTTTATCGGTTAGAAAAACTGTTTCGCCCGATGCCGAAAGTTTAAAATTTGAATGTGCCTCATCTTTGGGCAATTCAATGTATTTTGAAACCGGAATACTTAGGCCGGTGTCGCTTGAATATCCAAGAGTTAAAAACGGTATTGCCGAAAAATCTGAAGAGTTCTTTTCAATATTATGAACCTGAACGGCCAATGTATTTTCTCCGTTGGTTAACAGATGGAGAAATTTTGTAATGTCGTAACTCTCGGGCAGTTTCCCTTTTACAATTTCGGCTTCGTGTAAAAGGTCGGCAGTTTTATCGAATGCCACAGGTTCTCCTTTTTTGCCAATTCCAAAACGGGTAATCTCCGTTCCGTTTAAATAGGCCACAAAGGCATCATCAAAGTCGATATGAAACCAAAGAGATTGAATTGAATCGACATTAGTTATTGTTATTGTTTTGCGCATAAAAACCGACAACGTATTTTCTTCAATTACAGTTTCATCATCGTTGTCGCCATAACCTATTCCTGTTGCTCCGCTTTCCCACTGCCGGTCGTCGAAAGCAATCGATTTCCAATTCGAAGGTGGTTCTTCTTTGGGAATTATATATTTCCAAATATCGCCTTTATCGATAACCGAATGCCAGTAAATACGGTCGGGACGCCGGTCTTTACCCGAAGCGAAAATCAGAAAAGTTTCATTTTCTTGCAAAACAACATCGGGAAGATGCCATTTAAATAAATCGGAATTGCTATCGCTAATGTAATAATCTGCCAAATTTACAGGAGAATTGCCGTAATTGTAGAGTTCTATCCAATCGGGAGAGTCACCGTCTTCGTCGAACAACATATCTTTATTCGACGACATTAATTCGTTAATTTTCACATTCTGTGAAACAGCCTGAAAACTAACGACGAAGGTAAGCAGATAAAAAAACAGAGTTTTTAAAAGATACTCCATAAACAACTTCTATTTTGAAAAGTACAAATTAAAGAAAATCTGCTATACTTTTAATCAGAAAGCTTTTTAATTAACCATATAATACCGTACTGATTTTATTTATTTGCTCAATCTTACCGTTAAAATATTTTACTTAACCTTGTGTCAAATATTTTAACTTTTGTATATAACGAATAAGTGAGTTTTAGTTGTGAAGTTGTTTGGGAAATGTATTTTTGTTTCTGAAGTTTTATAATACTGTTTTCTATTTTAATTAAAAA
>JALUZN010000357.1 GCA_027011835.1 Draconibacterium sp.
CGCAATTATTTATGAAGTAGCAGACAATATAAATTGAAATATGATAAACACAACAATTTCGGCAGCAATAGAAGCAGGATTGGCAATGTTGGAGATTTACAACAATCCGCTATCCGATTTTTCGGTTGAAAAAAAAGCCGACAACTCACCGCTTACCATTGCCGATAAAGCAAGCCATAAAATAATTGAAAAGTTTCTGGCAAAAACGGACTTTCCGGTTTTAAGCGAAGAGGGAAAAACCATAGATTATAAAGAGCGTGAAAATTGGGATACGTTTTGGCTGGTCGACCCGTTGGACGGCACCAAAGAGTTTATCAAAAAAAACGATGAGTTTACGGTAAACATTGCCTTGATAAAACAGGGGAAACCTGTTATGGGCATTATTTATGTGCCGGTTTTACAAATTTTGTATGTTGGGGTTTTAGAAGAGGGCGCATGGAAAATAAAAACAAATAATGCCAAAATAACTTTCGACGAGATAAAAAAAGATGGATTGAAACTGCCACAAAAAAGCAATAACAAAAATTTCGTTATTGTTGGCAGCCGCTCGCATATGAACACGGAAACTGAAAACTACATTGCTGCTTTGAGAAAGAAGCATCGGGAAATTGATATTGTTTCGAAAGGAAGCTCGTTAAAAATTTGTATGGTTGCCGAGGGTGCAGCCAACGAATATCCGCGTTTTGGGCCAACCATGGAGTGGGACACCGGAGCAGGACACGCCATAGCAAATGCAGCAGGCAAAAAACTATGGCTCACCGATTTAAGCGGCGAACTCAGCTACAATAAACGCAATCTTTTAAATCCTTTTTTTATTGTAAAGTAATTGCTGATTGGCAATAATAAAAACATCAGGAAAATAAATATGGAGAGTAACATTTATACCACATTCGATAAAATAAAAGACCGACAGGCCAAAGAGATTTATTTAAAACAGAGAGCCAAAGTAATTTGGCTGACAGGACTCTCGGGTTCGGGAAAGACTACGCTGGCAAGTTTGCTCGAAAAACGACTTTTTGAACTAAACTATTTTTGCCAGATTCTTGATGGCGACAATGTTCGTTCGGGAATAAACAAAAACCTGCGGTTTACCAACGAAGACCGGATGGAAAACATCAGACGAATTGCCGAGGTTTCGAAACTTTTTATGAACTGTGGAATTATTTTAATTTGCGCATTTATTAGTCCCACAAAAAAGATGAGAGAGATGGCAAAAGAGATTATCGGCGAAGATAATTTTCTTGAGATATTTGTAGATACTCCGCTTGAAGTTTGCGAACAGCGCGACCCAAAAGGGCTTTATAAAAAAGCGCGTTCAGGGGAAATTCCAAATTTCACCGGAATATCGGCACCTTTCGAAGTACCCGAAAATCCATTTATTGTTGCTGAAAACAGCGACCCCGATATTAACGAAACCGTACGTAAAATTTTACTGAAAATTGTTCCAGAAATTCGGTTCGATCCCTCGGCCGATTTATAGAGACAGGTCTAATTTTAAAAAAAGAGGCGATTTTATTAGCTGATTAGTCAAGCTTATAAAATCGCCTCTTTTAAAATTCATACAATACTATTCCTGTGCAGGAAGTAAATCTTTAGTTTTGTTTTTTGCCGGCATAAATATTCCTAACAATCCTTTAATTCCAACGGTCATAACAATATTAAACAAGAAAATAAAGAATGCGACAAGAAGCAGTGCACCTGCAAAAGCAGCAAGAATCATAAATGTATTATATTCTCCTTCGTAATAAAGTGTTCTTCTCAACATTCCTTTCATTCCGGCCATTCCCATAAAAGCTCCCATTCCAATACCACCAACAATGTGCAACCAGAAATGGATATTTGCCAGTTTCTGGCTATACAACTTAGCTCCGTTAGTAAGAATTGGAAGTAAGAAGTAGATAGCCGAATAGAGAGTCATTGTTAAGCCTACTAAAATTGCAACGTGAACGTGTGGACCTATAATCCATTGTGTGTTGTGCAGAATTCTGTTCAGTCCCAAATCGGCCTGAATAATTCCGGCCGGAACGGCCAATCCAAATCCCAACAGTCCTCCGAGTAAGAATTTTAGTGGATTTGTCATTTTTAAAGGTCGGGCACTCCAAAGTGTAATAATTGTGATAAAGAATGCCAGTCCTTGAGTAATCAGCTCGAAGGCCGTAACAAACTCACCCGAAACAAGTTTCAGAATTCCGGGTTGCGCCTGGTCCGACATAAGGTGGTGCGACCACACTGTCCACGAAACCACAAGCTCGACCCACAAAGCCAATCGGGCAATGTTTGCCATATACAATTTTTTGCCGGTAATTAACGTAGCAAGCAAATACCAGGTTCCGGCCACAAATATTAATACCAAACCGTCGGCAATTAAGTCTAATCCCCACCAGAACCAGTTTTTATAAAGCAATGCATCAATAGCAGTGTCTTTCAGGCTGGTTCCGAAAATCTCGGCAACCATATAAACCAGAATCAGAACCCCTGTAAAAGTAATAATACCGGCGTTTAAGAGTGTGTCGACTGTTCCCCGTGCAATTGCTGCAACCGGTAAGCTTACCAAATGCTCGCGACGTTTACTTTTTTTACGGAAAATACTTTCTGCCCACGAAAAACCCGTTGCCGATGCCAGCATCGATCTTCCCGAAGCTTCTCTTTTTTCGCCCTCGGGAACGTATGTTATTGTTTTGAAAATGTTAATAACAAACAGGATTGTACCCACCATAACCAACGCAATTCCTAAAACAAAAAAAGCACCACCCACAGGACTAAATTGACTAAAATCGGCAGGAAGTGGCCAGTACAAGGTATACAAAGGAGCATAATGTGTTATAAAAGCCGACCCCCAAAAGGTTAGCGTTCCAAAGGTTACCAATAAAAATGTCCAGTTTCCCATTTTTATACTAAAAAGCGGCTTTTTCATTAAGAAAGGAACCAAGAACAAAAAAGCTCCAAATACAATTGAGTATGACGAACCAATAATTCCAACAAGCGGATGGGCAGTCATAATTGCAAAATAGTGAGCTGCGTCAATTCCCGGAATTGAGTGAACATCAACTTGTAACATTCGCATCATCATTCCTTCTATTGCAGTAAGGCCATAAAACAATACACCCACTACCACAAAGCGCAAAGTAAGCTTTTGCATTGGTGTAAGCCCGTCGGGTTTAAATATCCCCTCTGTTCCGTTTAATAAAGTATTTTTAAAACTCATAATTTTCTTATTTATCGGTTAATATTACTTGGTTATAACTATTGCATTTTTAATAATCATTTGATGTCCTGAGGGTCCCGAATACTCGGTCGACCGGATGGTATATTCTCCGGGTTTTTCAAATTTCCACAGTAAATCGTTTCTATGACCGGGAACAACCTGCATTTGGGCAACCATTGTATTGTCCTTTCTGAAAATTCCGAAACCATATGTTAAATCGTACGAAACCACATCGAATAAAACCAAATCGCCAACTTTTGCAGTAATTGTCTCCTCGGGTAGTTTAAACTCGTGATTAGCAACTTTAATATTTACAACTTTATCGGCTGTAAGATTGTGCCTGTCTAAATCGATTTTTACCCACGGAATGGTAACATTTGTGGCGATGTGCAACGAAACGCCAAGTATTATTAAAAACACAACCAGGGCGCTAAACAAGCTTGTTTTTAGCACTCCGGCTTTCCCCTCCCTGGTTAACATATAACCAATGGCGAGCATAAATAGAATTACAACAACCGCATAAATTGTATACGCAATTGTTTGTCCGTTAAGAACAACTGATGAATCAACCATAATTTTTCTTTTTAGTTAGGTGAATAAATAATTAATTATCTCTCTATAAAAATGAATCCGTTTCAACCATTTTATTCTGAATATCTTTTAATGATGTATTCGACAATGTGTTTATTACATGCACTTTAGCATCTTCCCAGATATCGTGCATTGGGCACGAAAAATTAAAAGCACATTTTTTATATCCTAAAATACATCCTCTTATCGACTCTGTTCCGTCAATAGCCTCAACTATCTCTATTAAAAATATTTTTGAAATATCGCGTGCAAAAGTAAATCCTCCCTGCCGCCCCTGAATGCTTTTTATAAACCCGAATTTCGACAAATGAGTGAGCAAACGCCGTAAATACTTCTCCGGCACATTATTCTCGCGATACAACTGACGGGCAGAATACAATGCTTTTTCGTCTTTAGCCATATATCCTAAAACCCGAAATGCATATTTCGACGTTTTACTCAGGTTCATAAAATGCTATCAATTAGTAGTATTTAACAAAGAAAAGAAATTTTACAACTCTTTCAATATATAGTTTTATGTTGTACAATATGTTTTAACTAATTGAGTGAATAGCGATTAAGTCATTAAACAAACATTCGTTCTAAACCGAAAAGAAAAACCGGTATTGAAATGTATATGAAATAAAGTTTGCAGAATAAAGGTTATCTTTGCAAAGATATTTTTAAGCAATGTATTATGATTGGGAAATTTTTTCATACGCCGGGAGCAAAACAGTTTGGATTCAGGCCGAGGTATTACGACCCCGATAAAGAAGATCTTGAGAACAGAATTGACCGAATAAAAGAAGATATGGGAATTGCCGAAAAAAAGGTCGATTCCGGGAAACCTCACATCTCAAATATAAAAGGGCAGTTTCGTAATTACGAGGGCTGGCAAAGATCGTCGAGCGACGCACGCAGGGCACAAAACAAAAGATTAATCTATCTCGTAATAATTTTAGGATTGGTTTTTTTCATGTTTTTCTATTTTTAAAATTCTCTGATTAAGTGAGTGATATTATTCAATTATTGCCCGATGCTGTAGCCAACCAAATTGCTGCCGGAGAAGTCATTCAGCGGCCGGCTTCGGTTGTAAAAGAGCTTGTTGAAAATGCTTTGGATGCCGGAGCTACCGAAATAACAATTCATATAAAAGATGCCGGGAAAACCCTTATTCAAATTACCGATAACGGTTGCGGCATGTCGCCCACCGATGCACGCATGGCTTTCGAACGTCACGCTACATCGAAAATAAGTTCGGCCAACGACCTGTTTGCCATTCGTACAATGGGTTTTAGAGGCGAAGCACTGGCATCGATTGCAGCCATTGCCGATGTTGAATTACGCACAAAAATGGTAAACGAAGAGGTGGGAACTTTCATTCACATTATTGGCTCGGAAGTAAAAACGCAAGAGCCGGCAGCCTGTAACAGCGGAACCACCTTCCTTATAAAAAACCTCTTTTTCAATGTTCCGGCAAGGCGCAAGTTTTTAAAAGCAAATACAACCGAACTAAAACATATTATTTGGGAAATTCAACGCATTGCTCTGCCGAACCCCGGAATAAAAATATCGCTTTTTCATAATAATGCTCCGCTCTACGAACTTCCGGCAACAAACAGCCGCAAACGAATTGTCGATGTTTTCGGGAAAAATATAAACAACAGTTTGGTTTCGGTTGAAGAGCAAACCAGCATTGTAAAAATTAAAGGTTTTATTGGGCAGCCCAAATATGCACGGAAAACAATGGGCGAACAGTTCTTTTTTGTGAATGGCAGGTACATGCGCCACCCCTATTTTAATAAAGCAGTAACAAAAGCGTATGAACAACTGCTGCCCCCCGGAACTTTCCCGTCGTATTTTCTCTTTTTCGAGATGAATCCGGCAGATATCGACATTAATGTTCACCCTACAAAAACGGAAATTAAATTCGAAAACGACCGTGCAATCTGGCAAATTATTCATGCTGCTGTACGCGAATCGCTGGGGAAACACAATGTTGTACCCTCCATCGATTTCGACCAAAGCGGAAGTATTGAAATTCCCGTTCCTAAAAAATCTTCCGAAGATATTGTCTTCCCCGACATTCAGATAAATCCGGAATACAACCCGTTTAACGAGCCGGCACAAAGAAATCCGGGAGGTGGAGGCACATTTAAACAATCGTCGCCAACCGAAAAAAAGAATCTGGAAAACTGGGAAGACTTATACCGCGGTACACAGTTAATTTTAAAACCCGAAGAACAAAGTGCGCCTTCGCAAAATAGCGAAACAAGTTTGTACGAACACTCGATGGAACAATTCTCGGGGAAAAAAATACTTCAATTAAAACAAAAATATATACTTACTCCGGTTAAGTCGGGGTTAATGATTATTGACCAAAAACGAGCCCACGAACGTATTCTGTACGAACGGTTTTTAGAGGTAATGAAATCGGATTCGGTGGCCAGTCAGCAACAACTTTTTCCACAAACCATTGAGATGAATCCG
Organism: Draconibacterium sp.; assembly: GCA_027011835.1. Taxonomy (GTDB): domain Bacteria; phylum Bacteroidota; class Bacteroidia; order Bacteroidales; family Prolixibacteraceae; genus Draconibacterium. The sequence goes on from JALUZN010000357.1 coordinate 6,266, forward strand.
GCCGATTCGGCACTGCTACTTAGCATTTTAGACGACTTGCTTTCGCTCGGGTTCGATATTAGAGAGTTTGGGAAAAATACATTTATTATTAATGGAACTCCCGGAGTTTTAGATGTTTCGTCGCCCGAGTTAATTGTGGAAAAGTTGCTCGAAGAGTATAAAAATTCGCCGGTTGATGCCCGTTCGAAAGCAAAAGAACAAATTGCCGTTTCGCTGGCAAAAGCATCGGCACTCGAATACGGGACAGCACTAAAACCCGCAGAAGTAGATCAGTTAATCGATGATTTATTTGCTTGTGCCACCCCAAATTTCTCGCCCGACGGGAAAAAAGTACTTACGATATTTCACATCGAGGATATTGAAAAAAGCTTTTTAAAATGACAGATTGTCGTTAAATCGAAGCGAAAACAAAAACGGTCTGGCAATTGTTAGACCACTATCAAAAAAAAATACAATTATGAATTACAGGCCAGTTTTAAACGATATTCCACCGGTTGTTAAAAATCTTATTCTTATTAATATTCTGTTTTTTATTGCCACCTGGATTGCCAATGGAATGGGTATTGATTTGGTTGCTATTTTAGGAATGCACTACCCCGGTTCCGACAAATTTATGCCACACCAGATTTTTACGCATATGTTTATGCACGGCGGTCTTACGC
>JALUZN010000358.1 GCA_027011835.1 Draconibacterium sp.
TTTTACCTGAAATGCAAGAATATTAAATGGGAAAAATATTTTGGCCTCGACCAAAGTTTTGTCATTCACAGCACCGTTGTAAACTCGAACGACTTTAGCAATTCGATGTTTACATCGATGCGGACAAAAGATGCCATTGCCGATTATTACCGCGCAAAATTTGGGAAACGCCCCAATGTCGACACTGAAAACCCGGATATTGTTATTAACGTTCACGTTGTAAAAGATATCTGCACCATCTCACTCGACAGCTCGGGCGAGTCGCTGCACAAACGCGGCTACCGTGTAATTCAAGGTGCGGCTCCACTAAACGAAGTGCTTGCTGCCGGAATGATTCTCCTCACGGGGTGGCACGGCGAAACCGACTTTATCGACCCGATGTGTGGCTCGGGAACACTCCCCATAGAAGCGGCAATGATTGCCCAAAATATTCCGGCCGGAAGATTCAGGAAAAATTATGCTTTCGAAAACTGGAACGACTACGACCAGCTTTTGTGGGATAAAGTAAAAACGGCGGTAACGAAAAAAGAGTTTACTCATAAAATATATGCCTCCGATATTGATGGCGGAAACTTATTAAATGCCCAAACAAATGCACGAAGGGCACTGGTTTTTAACAAAATAGTTTTTCAAAAATCAGATTTTAACGATTTGGAACTTTCTGTTAAGAATGCCACAATCTTAATCAATCCACCGTATGGGGAACGATTAAAAGAGGAACATCTCGACGAGTTGTATGCTATGATTGGTGAACACCTAAAACATCATTTCGAGGGGTGCTCGGCCTGGATTATCTCCTCAGCACTGGAAAGTATGAAACACATTGGGTTAAAAACGTCGGTAAAAAAAGAGCTGTTTAACGGCTCGTTACGATGCCGGTTTAACAACTACAAACTTTTTAGCGGGAAGCTGCGAAACGAAACAAGAAAAGGGAATTCAAACCACTAAATGGTTTTAATTCCCTGATTATTTATTCATAAAACTTAATTGGTCGAACCTCTTAAGTATATTGCGTTTATCTAATCATCATCTTCATCGTACTCATCTACCGGCAATGTCAAAGGTCTTTCCGGCTCATCTCCTGTTCCACCGCGAACATTTAGCATTTCAAGCTCGCTTAATACCTCAATTCCTGAAACTCTCTTTTCGTTAGATGCAAATATACTTTTCATAATAAAAAAATTAATAATAACACATTTTAAATACACATTCATTATTACATTCCAAAAAGTTTAAAAAGGTAACCCCGTATTTGAAAAAAAAACAAAATTATTTTAAATTGCCTCCACAAATCCGGCAATTCATGCATTTCTCGAAAAAGTATATTCTTCTTTCTATCTTTATCCTCCACTATCTGTTCTGTTTCAGCCAAAATAAAAGCTTTATATCAGATAGTATTAGAGCCCGCCAGCTCTATTTTAAAGCAATAACACTTGGAAAAGAAGGATTACAACAGCAGGCTTTAGATACTTTTTTTTCCAGCCTCGACCTGCGAAAAAAGATATATGGTAACAAGAATTACAAACTGGGTGCAGTCTATTCGGGAATTGGAATTTCGTACCGGAATTTAGGAAATTACAATTTATCGTTAAAGTATTTTTTACTTGCCGAAAAAAGCTACGAGTTAAGTCATCACTTCTCAAAAAGAAACAAAATAAGAATCTATTCGAATATTGGAAATGTGTACCGGAACAAACTCGATTTTAACCGGGCATTACAATACTTTAACCGAATTCGAACCATTTACGAAAACGATAAAAATACATCAACAGCCGATATTGCCGCCATTAATTACAAAATTGCCGATATCTATTATTTAATTAAAGATGATTCAAAAGCCCTTGAGATTACAAATAAGAACATCAACAATGCGTATGCCGAAGATAAAATTCGCTACCATCTGCTACTGGCCTACATAAACCAAATTCATTCGAATATAAAGAGTGCAAAAAATAATTACCAAAAGGCAATTCAGTTATCCATCCACCTTTATGGCAAAAAACATATAACTGTTGCAAATCAATATCTTAACTATTCTTTGTTTCTAATGTCTGTTGGCGAATTTAATGAAGCTGAAAAGACATTAAATACTGCTTTTTTAATTATAAAAAATATCCAACCAAAATTTGGATTAATTCTTGCTCACTATTATAATTTAAGGGGGAATTATATCCAAGATATTCCGGTAGATAAACAGGATAAGACTTTATGGCTGGAACAAAAAACTGAAAATTTACACAAAGCCATTCAATGGTATAGAAAAGCGTTAACTGCTTTAAAGTTTCCTGCAAACTACTCGCAGGAGATTATAAAAAACAGTTCGGAGAATTACATCTCAACAATTGGATGCATCAACTATTTAAAAAAGATTGCTACCACTTATACCGAAATAGCATCGGTTGCAAAAGGGCAGAAACCGGAACAATATTTAATTGCTCTTTCAAACGCCATAAACAATTACCAAATTGCCGGCACTTTAATACAAAAGGCGCGAATGGAACTGTCGGGCGACAAAAGTAAGATACAACTTACAGAGCTGGAGTATTCCACCTTCCAGGATTTGGTGCAAACAGCCTACTGTGCCTACACCGCAACAAAAAACAGTAAGTATACAGAAATGGCTTTCGAGAGTGCCGAACGAATAAAAAGCAGTTCGGTTTTCGACAAACTCACAACCGAGTTGGCAATGGAAAACAGCTTAATCCCCGACAGCTTATTGCAACTTGAACGTAGAATAAACAGCACCATAACCATCTATACAGAAAAACTATTTGAAGAGAACAGCAAAGAAAACAGCGACCCGGCAAAAATAGAACAATACAAAACAACTATTTTTAAAGCTACCCGGAAAAGAGAAAACCTTAACCGCTATCTCGAACAGGAGTATAACGATTACTACAATTTAAAGTACTCGGCATCGATGCTTTCCATTCGTAAATTACAAAAGAAGATGGGATTTAACGATGTAATTTTAGAATACGTTTTAAACGAGAAAGATACGGCAAGCGAGTTATATACTTTTACGATTTCGAAAAACAGTGTTGAGTTTAACAAACAAGATGTTGGGGCACATTTTGTTGGCACCATCGAATCGGTATTTCGTTTTATGGCAAATCCGGAATATGCTTTTACAACCAACGACGAGTCGAAACAGTTTTGTGTCGAATCGCATCAACTTTACAATCACCTTATTTTCCCATTTCGCAGCCACCTTCAAAACAAACACCTAACCATTATCCCCGACGGAAAACTAAACTACATTGCATTTGAAGCTCTACTTCAGAATTTGCCCGACACAACAAAACCTATTCAGTTTAACAAACTCGACTATTTGATAAAGAGTCAGAACATCAACTATTCAAACTCGGCAAATCTTCTGTTTCAGAAAAATAAGCTATTTCCCAAAATGCAAAACAAAGTGGTTGCCTTTGCTCCTGAATACAACAACGACACCCTTGAACTTAGCGGAAAAAGAATTGCAATTCCACCACTTCCGGGTGTTCAAAAAGAGGTAAAACACATTTCGAATACCGTAAAAGTCAAAGTTTATAAAGGCAACGATGCCACAGAACAACAATTCAGAGCAATTGCCAACAAATACGACATTTTACATTTGGCCATGCACGCCTACATAAACGATTCGCTACCCGGATTTTCGCGTTTAGTTTTCTCTCCTACCTCAACAACAGATAATTTTTCTGACGGCTTATTAAACACTGCCGACATTTACAATTTAAATTTAAATGCGAGGTTAACAGTTTTAAGCGCCTGCAACACAGGAGGCGGGATATTAAAAAAAGGCGAAGGAATAATGAGCCTTGCCCGCGGTTTCTTTTATGCCGGATGTCCGGCAATAATTATGTCGTTGTGGGAGGTAGACGACCAGTCGGCAACAAAAATTATGCAGTCGTTTTATAAAAACTTAAAACGGGGCAACACAAAATCGGAAGCGTTGCGGCAGGCAAAGTTGAAATATCTTTCATCGGTAAGTTCGAGAAGAGCTCATCCTCACTATTGGTTAGGTTACATTAGTATTGGCAACAACATGCCACTTTATAAAAGTTACGATTTCTATTTTTTCGTCTTTTTAGTTATTATTTTAGTTTTGGTAGCACTCAATCAAATTCTAAGAATAAAAAAAGCCCGTAAAAAACGGGCTTCCTGAATGTGTATTTTGTTGCAAATTAATATTTTATTCGGGAACAAGTTTTAAACGCCGCAAAACGGCTTTTGCATCTTCCTCAAAATATCCTTCTTTATTAATTATTGCCAATAGCTCCTGCTCGGCTTCAATTTTCTTTCCCAGTCTCATATAACAGAGGCTTCGATACCACTCTGCCTCTTCAACAAATAAGTTATTTCCGTTTTTAATAACCTCCGAATAATCGGCAATAGCCTGTTTTAGTTTACCCATTTTTTGCCAGCTGGCACCTGCATAAAAACGAAAAACAGGATTATCGCTTGTTAACTCGTCGTTTTCGTCTAACAATTTAACCACTTCTGAATATTTGCCACTGGCAAATGCGTGCTGCGCTTTTTGTAATAACGTAACATTTGTCGACACCGAACGTTCGGCCGACCATTCGGGCAACCTAAAAAACTTATCGTATGTATTTTGCACCGAGAAATAACCACTGCTAAAGACTCCTCCAACTGCAACAAGAAGCACTACCACTGCAACACTTGTTCGTATAAGACTATTCAACTTAAACGAAATAGTAGGTATTAATCTTCGGGTTTTGCTCTCCTCTGCTAATTCTTTCGCTGTATTTAATTCTGCCCGTAATTCCCGAATATCTGCTTCGCCAATTGTTTCGTTAATTTGACGACGCAATTTAACTTCTGCCAATAAATCGGAATTTTCTTTTAACTCGGCATTAAATGCTTCGAGCAAATCTCCGTCTAACTCGCCGTCAATAAAATCTTCAATCTCTTGTTCGCTAACATTCCACGATGTTTCCGTTTTTATAATTCTCGAAATTCGATGTCTCAGGTCAATTACATCGTTTTCGGCAAGTGCAGCTTCAATCTCTTTATGGAGTTCAATATCGCTTTTTAATTCACGACTATTCCGAAGTTCCTCTTCAAACTCAGCCAATTGTTCCTGGCTTAAGTCGTTGTTTAAGAAATCATCAATCTCCTCAACACCAAATCGTGGTTCCATCGATTTTGCCACTTCCGACAAAGTGTGCCTGAGATTAAGAATGTCCTTTTCAAGAATTGCTTCTTCAATTCCATCAAATTCTTCGAAGTTAAATTCATCGATGTCACTTTTTCCCTCGGCAGGTTTACCCTGCTCTTTATAAAACTGGTGAACGGTCTCTTTCTCGGCAATTTTATGCTGGTGAACGTGTACTTTAGGCATCGAGTCGTAATGCTCCATCAATTCTTCGAAAGAATGCGCGTCGGTAACTTCGTTAAAATTGGTGAGGTTTGTTAATAAATCGAATGAATCGTTGTGCGAATTGGAGTCTGTTTGTTGGCTAGCAGCACTTTTAAGTTTTTTCCTGAGGGTTAAAACATCGCGTTCGGTTAATGCTTTGTTAATCTCTATTCTTAGCTTCACCTCGCTCCTGAGCTTTGCATCCATTTTTAGCTCAGCTTCAAACTGAAGTTTTGCCTCGTTGCTTAACAGCCCCTGGCAATAATCTTCAACTTGGTCGAAATAGTTAAAATCAGGTGTCATCTTCTAGTATCTTTTTAAATTCTGTATCTTGTTTAATCCTTTTTACTAAAATCTCTTTACACTTAAATTTTCGTGTTTTTGCATACTTCTCGCTCTTGTATCCCATTATTTTTGCAATTTCTTTTAACGGGACTTTTTCGAAAAATAGCTGCATTAATTTTTGACAATCGGTACTTAGGGTAGCAAAGTGTTTTTGATATAATCCATACCGTTCGTTTTTATTTACCAACTCAACCAGGTTTTCGTCGTATAAATTTTCCTGAAACGGCAATGTATCGTTTAACCTTTCTCTTTCAATTCTGCGTTTCTCGAGCTGTTTTAGCCAAAGAAACCGACAAACCGAAAACAGATACCCGGCAAAAGAACTCTTCTCTAAAATTAAATCATTCTCTTTCAGTTTCCGATAGATTATAATAATGGCTTCCTGAAATATGTCGCTGGCATCGTCTTCGCTCCCTTGATTTTTTCTGACGAAATAGCTAATCTTATAGTAGTACTGTTTGTAGATGTATTGTAAGATTAAACTGTCGTGCCGTAAAACTCCTTTCAGAATTTGCTCGTCGCTATAAACTATCATCTTCTATCTAATTATTCGGTTTTTACTAAAAAGGTAACCCTCTACTATGGATTAAAGCAAAATGTTTTGTGTATTGAACTTATTAAAAAAATTCAACTGAGTTTGAAAAACAACTAATTAGTGGTAAATATAAAAAGATATTATTTGAAAAAGAACAAAAACAAAATGTTATTAAAATTGGGAGTGTTTGCTTTTTTATTCGTGCTTAGAAGTATCTTAACGATTGATTCATTCAAAATAAGATTGAGCTCGCTTCATAATTCGGGTTGGTTCAATATTTAAATAGATTTCCAGGGGCATTTAAACTTTTTGGTTGCCAGCCAGATAGAGGTTATAATGTTACTTTTGCCCTATAGGACGGATTTACTTTTTGGCTTAATCAAAAAAATAAACAAAAAGCACAATGCTGCGTTCGCTTCACTTGGAAAAGCTACGCAAATCAAATTTCTGCATACGCATCTGAGAAAGCCACAAAGTATGACCTCCGGCAGGGGAAAAGCCAATTCATTAAAAATTGAATTGCCCCACCAAACCCGATAATTTACCAAAACAATTAACGCGATTGATAGTCATTTTGGGTGTAATGGACAAATTGGTTGTTTTTTCAAGCAACTATTGTTCAAGTGGACAAAATGGTTGGTCTTTTTATTAACA
>JALUZN010000359.1 GCA_027011835.1 Draconibacterium sp.
GAAACTAAATGATGTGTAATTTTTCAACGTATTTATCATTAAAATATTCTTTGTATTAAGTTCATTTTGAGTTTTATACAAAAAAATACCCCAATTAATGTGCACGAAGATAGCGAACAATACTTTTACAGTAACTTTCAATTAGTAAATTTTAACTCATTTGGCTAAAATTTAAAAAAGTTTACATTTGCACTTTAATTAAATTCTAAATTATAAATCGTGGATATATTTGCTAAATTCAGAAAAGACCAAGGAGACATTGGTCAATACATGAAAAAGATTCACGGCTATTTTGCATTTCCAAAACTGGAAGGCGAAATAAATGCCAGAATGATATTCAGAGGGAAAGAAGTTCTTACATGGAGTTTAAACAATTACCTCGGACTGGGAAACCACCCGGAAGTTAGAAAGGCAGATGCTGAAGCGGCTGCTCAATATGGGTTGGCATATCCGATGGGAGCAAGAATGATGTCGGGGCAAACAGCCAAACACGAGCAACTTGAAAGAGAGCTTGCGGCATTTGTTGGAAAACCCGATGCGTTTTTATTAAACTACGGCTACCAGGGAATGGTTTCGGTAATTGATGCCATAGTTGGCAGAAACGATGTTATTGTTTACGATTCAGAATCGCATGCATGTATTCTCGACGGTGTTCGTTTACATATGGGTAAACGCTATGTTTATCCGCACAACAATATTGAAAACCTTCGTAAGCAACTTGAACGCGCGACCAAACTTGCCAACAAACAAGGTGGTGGAATTTTAGTTATTACCGAAGGAGTTTTTGGTATGGCCGGAGATTTAGGACAGTTAGACGAAATTGTAAAGCTGAAAGAGGAGTTCGAATTTCGGTTGCTGGTTGACGATGCCCACGGTTTTGGTGTAATGGGAAAAACAGGTGCCGGAGTACCCGAGCATTTTGGTGTTACCGATGGCGTTGATTTACATTTTGCAACATTTGCAAAATCGATGGCCGGAATTGGTGGTTTTATTGCTGCCGAAACCGATATTTGTTACTATCTGCGCTACAACATGCGCTCGCAAACGTATGCCAAGTCGTTGCCAATGCCAATGGTTATTGGTGCATTAAAACGTCTCGATATGTTACGCTCGATGCCCGAACTCAGAGAGAAACTCTGGACTGTTGTGAAAGCACTACAAAAAGGGTTGAAAGAGGCAGGATTTGATTTAGGAAGAACCATTTCGCCGGTAACTCCCGTTTACCTGAAAGGCGGTGAAGCCGAAGCAACAAATCTGGTTTACGACCTGCGCGAAAATTATGGTGTTTTCTGCTCAATGATTGTCTATCCGGTAATTCCGAAAGGCGAATTAATTCTTCGTCTGATTCCAACGGCAATGCACTCGCTCGACGATGTTGAGCTTACATTAAATGCATTTAAAGCAGTTCGGAAACGACTGGAAGATGGAAAATATTCGAAAACAGAATTTGCTTCTGTTGAAGTTGATATGTAATAATTAGAGAACCTATTTAAAAAGGGAGCCGTTTTTCGACTCCCTTTTTTTCGTTATTTGGGCTCACTTAATTAATTCGGGTTGGTTCGATATTTATATAGATTTTAGGGATATTAAAACTTTTGGATTGCCGGTGGAGATGCCATGATGTTACTTTTGCCCTATCGGGCGGATTTTACTTTTTGGCTTTGCCCAAAAAGTAAACAAAAAGCCCAAGGCTGTGTTCGCTTCACTCGGAAAAGCTACGCAATAACGACTAAAATTACTGAACTCGTCGTAACCTCCTCAAACAGCAGTAATTTTTTAACGTCGTTATCGCTTGTTTTCCGGCTCACCGACCGAGGCCGTCGCTACGAACTGGCTTTGGATTAAACCCAAGAGTATAACCTCAGGCAGGAGAAAAGCCGCTTCATTAAATTTTAAAT
>JALUZN010000360.1 GCA_027011835.1 Draconibacterium sp.
CTTTAAACCCTTGGTAATAGTTTACTGCATAGAAAAACACCATATAAATAAGGTAGATAAAATAGCCCGAAAATAGCTGCCACACTAACGAACTCTCTTCAACCTCTTTTGGGTTGGGATGAATGATTTTTGATAATACGGCACCAAAATAGAGCCAGATAAAAACAATTATCGATGCGGCAATTAAATGAGCCAGCAAAACATTCGGAATGGTGTGGTCTTCGAGGGTTGCAAATTTTATTACATACCAAATTGAAGACCCCACTAAAGCATAAAAAATTACAAACGAAAAGATATCGATAATTGCAACATCGACCGGTGTGTTATTTACAAAAATGGAAATTAAAACCAAAATTGTTGCAGCAACCAGCCAAAATGCGCTGTAGTAAATGGCAAGACGTGGATTAGTAATAAACGGGTGCCGGAAATTCATTTTAGAAATGTTTAATTTCTATACCGCCAAAAGCAGTAAATCCTCGAATAATAAGTGTTTTCGAAGTGTCGGGAACAATGTGGTTTATCGACGAGCCCCGTTTGTCGGAGAAAGCGCCAAATACTGCCGTTACTTCATTTTTAATGGTCCAGTCGTGCGGCACTTTAAAGCTACATCCGCCAAAAATACTTACACAGTCGATTACCGCTCCGTTTTCCGAAAGCTGTGCCTGTTTGAAATCGTATTCGGTTCCTCCGAACATCGATGTTGTTTTTCCACCGTAAAAGTTTTGTGAGTTTATCAAAACTTCACGTCCTCCGAATATTACAAAATCGTCGAAGTAATCAATCTCCGGTTTTCCTTTTTCTTTCGCCGCAGAAATTGAATCTTTTTTCCTCGAATGGGTAATTAACAGTACTACACCAACAGCAATAATAAAGAGTGGCCAGCCAATTTGCCTTATTTCGTAAGGAATGTGAATAATATCGGGAATAAGAAAAAAACTGCCAATTACAACAAGAATTGTCCCCGAAGTTTTGTTTCCTCCAATTAAAGAAAAAACTCCGATGGCAATTAATATCATTTGCCACGAAATCAAAATGTCATTTATCCAACTGGGAATAATATCCAGCTTCTCTAAAACCAGGAGCCCTCCAAAAAGAATAAGAGCCACTCCAAAATAGAGCCTTTTATCCGATGTTCTCTGGTTTTCCATCTCTTTTGGTTTTTCTGTTACCATAGTAATTTTTTAAATTTTAGTACGCCTAAGCTCGTTTCGCAACAATAGATACTCCAATGCCAATTAATAATACCGGCAAAAAAAGCGACATTGTTAATCCGGTAAAAGAGAATATTTTAGGGAGAATAAAAACACCTCCAACAATTAAAAATACGAACCCCGACGAACGTTTGCCGATAAGCAATATCCCTCCGATAATAATAAGAAGCATTGGCCACGAGAACAGGAAACAACTGATGCGGGAAAAGAAATCGCGTAACGGGAATATAATATTCTCCCAAAAAATATCGGGAAACTCGAAATATATGCCGAGCTTACGAAGTGCCCAAAGAACACCCACTCCAATTAAAACAAAAGCGAAAACTATTCTTGAATTACTATTGCCTTTCGATTCAGTATTCATAATAACATTGATTATATTATTGACCAAATGTAAGAAACAACATTAAAAAATGAAGTTCCCATTCGGTTAATGCGTGATTTGAATCGGTAAAAAATACCTTTATTCCATTTTATTGAGAAATACTCTTTCGCAATTTCACAATACACACATCAATACAATCAATAAAAAAGAGCAAGGTTTATTTCCTTTTTTGCGATTTTGCCCACGAATCGCGCAAGGCAACTGTACGGTTAAAAATTATGTTTTCTTTTGTTGAATCTAAATCGACATTAAAATAACCCAACCTCTCAAATTGAAAATGGTCGAGTGGTTTCGCGTCTTTTACAAATGGTTCGATAAAACAGTTGAGTAAAACCTTTAACGATTCGGGGTTCATAAACTCCTTAAAGTCAACATCTTTATGCCCCAGTGGATTTTCGTCGTTAAAAAGTCTGTCGTAAAGGCGCACCTCCGATTGAACAGCATGTTTAACCGAAACCCAATGTAAAGTGGCTTTCACTTTTCTTCCATCGGGCGAGTTTCCTCCTTTTGTTGCCGGGTCGTAAGTGCAGTGCAGCTCTGTTATTTCACCATTTTCGTCTTTAATTACATCGTTACAGGTAATGTAATACGCGTAACGCAACCGCACTTCGCGTCCCGGTCCCAGTCTGAAAAACTTTCGTGGCGGGTCTTCCATAAAATCATCGCGTTCTATAAAAAGTTCGCGCGAAAAAGGAACTTTCCGTTTGCCCATACTTTCATCTTCCGGATTATTAACTGCATCCAGCTCTTCCGATTCACCTTCGGGATAGTTCGTAATCACCACTTTTAGCGGGTTTAAAACGCCCATAACACGTTGTGCAGTTCTGTTGAGGTGCTCTTTTATGCTGAACTCTAAAAGCGAAACATCAATTACGCCATCTACTTTTGTTACACCAACTTTATCTGCAAAATTTCTTATTGATTCGGGTGTATAGCCGCGTCGCCGGAGTCCGGAAATAGTGGGCATCCGGGGGTCGTCCCAACCCTTTACGTGGCCGTCTTTTACCAACTCAAGCAGTTTGCGCTTGCTCATAACTGTGTAGTTCAGGTTTAACCGGGCAAATTCAATTTGTCGCGGGCGATAATCGGACTCTTGCAACTGGTCGATAAACCAGTCGTACAACGGCCTGTGCACCTCAAACTCCAATGTACAAACCGAGTGAGTAATTCCTTCCCAGTAATCGCTCTGCCCGTGTGCAAAATCGTACATCGGGTAAATCTTCCATTTATCGCCTGTACGATGATGGTGTGCTTTAATTATGCGGTAAATAAACGGGTCGCGCATGTGCATATTTGGCGATGCCATATCTATTTTGGCACGTAAAACGCGGCTCCCTTCATCGAATTCGCCGGCTGCCATTCGCCGAAATAAATCTAAATTCTCTTCTACCGACCGGTTCCGAAACGGACTCTCTGTTCCCGGGCGGGTTGGTGTGCCTTTTTGTGAGGCAATTGTTTCGGCATCCTGGTCGTCGACATACGCTTTACCATCTTTTATTAATTGAATAGCAAATTCGAATAACTTATCGAAGTAGTCGGACGTAAAATACAGCCGGTCTTCCCAGTCGAAGCCAAGCCAACGAATATCATCTTTTATCGACTCAACATATTCAGTCTCCTCTTTTGAAGGGTTAGTATCGTCGAAACGCAAATTTGTTTTGCCACCAAATTTTTCGGCAATCCCAAAATTGAGGCAAATCGACTTTGCGTGTCCAATATGTAAATATCCGTTGGGTTCGGGTGGAAACCGTGTATGAACACGATTGTTATTTTTCCCGGCTTTTAAATCTTCCTCTATTTGCAGGTCGATAAAGTTTGCCTTTTTTTGAACCTCGGAATTATCTGTTACGTTACTTTTTTCTACCATATCCATCTCTTTTACCTCATTTAAAGGCAACAAAATTAAGAAATGATTTGTGACAACGATTAACTGCAACAATTTTTATCGACATTAATCACTTATTTTTAAATAAAAAGAATTCCTCGAGGCTCTACCTCGGAAATAGTCAACTTTAAGAATTTTCTTTATTTTCGTAAAAAAAACAATGGGACTGATTGAAATTGAGGGAATGCACTTTTATGCCTATCATGGTCATTTCGAAACCGAACAAATTGTAGGAAACGATTTTATTGTTGATTTACAGATGAACGCCGATTGTAAAAAAGCTTCGGTTTCTGACGATTTAACCGATGCACTTAATTACCAGGCGGCATATACGCTTGTAAAAAAAGAGATGAGTGTAAAGTCGCGTTTGTTGGAAAATGTAGCCGAACGAATATTAGATGCTCTGTTTCGTGAGTTTCCAATGCTCGAAAATGCTAAAGTAAAAGTTTCGAAAATGAATCCTCCAATGGGAGGAGAGATTGATAAAGTGAGTGTTACCCTTTCGCGGTAGTGTTGTTTTTTAGAAAACAACGAGCTTTACCAATAAAATTGATATCGCCCTCTAAAATCCTCTTTAACATTAAACAATTTTAATTGATGTTATTTTAAACAATGGTTTCTTTTAAAATTATATTGCGGAAATTGGATTTTTTTTTAGCTTTGCACACCTAAAACGTACAAGGTTCCTTGGCCGAGTGGCTAGGCAGCGGTCTGCAAAACCGTGTACGGCGGTTCGACTCCGCCAGGAACCTCAGCAGAAAGCCGGTAATTTACCGGCTTTATTTTTTGTAACTAATCGACATTCCCGAAGGCCCCGATTCATCTAGAATTGTTTCATAGTTTTCTAAATTCTCTACATAATCAAGAAACTCTTTAATGCCGTTTACCTGCGCAATGGTGCTATGAGCAACAAAACATCCGCCGCGTTTAAGTTTTGGGTCTAAGGCAATAAAATAATTTTTATACCAATATTTGTCGGCATCGCAGAAAACAAAGTCGTATTTCCCTTTAAGTTTAGGAACTAAATCGTGCGCATCGGCCAATTTTGTTTCAATAAACTTCGAAACTCCAGCTTTTTTAAAGTTTGCTTTCGCTTGAAAATAGCGATTTTTGTCTATCTCAATGGTTGTTAGTTTTCCTCCGGTTTTACTCAGTGCCCAGGCAATCCAAATGGCCGAGTGGCCGGTAGAAGTTCCTATTTCAACCACATTTTTATAACCGTTCTGAACGATAATGTCGTAAATAATTTTTCCGTCGGAAAGAGGAATATTCATGTCGCGCCAATTATTTGCATTCTCCTCAAGAAATGCCATAATCTTTCGGTCGAGTTTATTCTCTGCTTTAGGATATTGAGCAAAAACAGAAGTGGTAATAAGAATGCCAATACAAACCAGTCGTAAATATTTTGTGTTCATATTTCTTTTTTTTCAACGATTTAAAGATAAAATAAAAATTGCGAATAAACAGAAGTCCATTTTTTTTCGCTTATCATTCTATTGCTTACTGTTTTTATGAAACATTTATGAAATGTGTGAACTTTTTCTAAATTTGTTCAAAAATTAAAAATACTAAAATGAAAATAGCAGAGATTCATACCCCGAAGGGCATAATGAAAGTGAAATTTTATGAAGAGGATGCACCCGGAACGGTAGCCAATTTTATTAAACTTGCCGAGTCGGGGTTTTACGATGGTTTAACTTTTCATCGTGTTATTCCAAACTTTGTCATTCAGGGTGGATGCCCCGATGGTACTGGTGCAGGGGGCCCCGGTTATACAATAGATTGCGAATTAGATGGAAATAATCAATACCACGATAAAGGTGTTTTATCGATGGCACACGCCGGGAGAAATACCGGAGGTTCACAATTTTTTATCTGTCACAACCGCGAAAATACCAAACATTTAGACGGGCATCATACCTGTTTTGGGAAAGTTTTTGAAGGACTCGATGTGATTGACGATATCAGACAAGGCGATAAAATTGAGAAAATTGTTATTACAGAAGCTTAAAAATTGTTAAAAAATAGTGAAAGGGAAATGAATGACTGTTCGTTTCCCTTTTTTTTGCAAGTAGCTTTAAAAAGGTTTTTATGATACGTGAGTTCCGGTTTTCGTTTGAAGAGTTAGCTATTATTCCCAGCGATTTAACAAGTCTACTTGGCTTTACCGACGGAGTTATACCGGAACCTTTCCCCACAATTATTAATGAAGCAATTGCAACAGCACAGCCGTTTTGCGACATTCGGGGCGGATATAAAATTTTCGACTCAATAGAAATTAACCGGAGCAATAACTCAATTACAATTGAGGAGCAGTTATTTCTTCCATCAAAAATTATTGTTACTCAATTAAAAAAGGCGACATCGGCAGCGTTGTATATCTGTTCTGCAGGCAAAGGAATTTCAGATTATTCAAATAAATTGGCAAATCAGGGCGATCCGCTACTTGCTTATGTTTTCGATGTAATTGGTTCGGTAACGGTTGAAAAAGCCATGGATAAAATTCAGAAAGAACTGGAATTGGAAATGGTAGATGCCGGATTAACAATTTCCGACAGGTACTCACCCGGATATTGTGAGTGGAGTGTAAATGAGCAGCACTATCTGTTTCACTTGCTTCCCGAGAATTTTTGTGGAGTTACACTTTCCGAATCGTCGTTAATGCATCCTATTAAATCGGTAAGTGGAATTATTGGAATAGGGAAGGAGATGAAGCAGAAAGGTTATCAATGCGACTGGTGCAGCGATAAAAATTGTATTTACGGAAAAATTAAACGTAGCCAGGGTCGTAACGGTTAACGGCTTTGTAAGTCGTTTTTAAACGAAGTTCGTACGCAACGAAACCCGATGTACGATTTTGTTGTATCCTGATATTCGTAACTGCGAGTTGAAGTACGAAGAAAAAAGGAGATATCTTTCCACGAACCACCTCTAATTACTTTTCGTTTCATAACCGGAGGATCGTCGGGTTTAGCATTGTATTGCAAATCGGGGTTTAAATCGTTAATAATATCGTAACCGGCTTCGTAAAATGCTGTACTTGTCCACTCGGCCACATTCCCCGCCATATCGTACAGCCCATAAGGATTTGGATCGAATTCGCCCACAGCCATTGCAGCTGTTGTTGTTGGACTGTCGGCAACATAATTTCCACGGCGGGGTTTAAAATTGGCTACAAAACAACCTTCATCGCTGCGTGTGTAATAACTTCCCCACGGATAGAGTGAGTTTTGCAACCCGCCTCTTGCGGCAATTTCCCATTCCGATTCGGTGGGAAGACGATAATCGTGTGCCGGTGTTTCTTTAAAGCGGCTCGATGTTAATACTTTCAATCTTGTTCGCCAGTTACAAAAAGCATTTGCCTGATTCCAGTTTACTCCCACAACCGGATAGTCGTCGAAGGCCGAGTGTGAGAAATATTTTAATGTAAATGGCTCGTTGTACGTGTAAGCAAAGTCTCTAATCCAACATAACGTGTCGGGATAAACCGGAACCGATTCGTGCATTAAGAATGAACTTCTATTTTCAATTGGTACGGTCTCCCCATCCTGATTAACAATTGATCCGTTGTACTTATTTGTCTCAAAATCGAAACTATTGCTCCGTTTTGCAGCTTGCTTGTAATCTACCCAGTAGTATTCGTAAATTAGCTTTCTCGTATCGATCTCTTTTTTGAATAAGAAACGTTCCTCTTCGGGAATATATAATTCGTCCATTGCCATTTGAAAGTCCGGGTCGTTCCACTCTATTTTATCTTCCCAGTTAATAATTGGGTTTTTTAATGGAACGCCGTCGGGGCCTTCGGTTATTACATAGTCGGTATATGTTTCTCCCAGAAGTTTTCGTGCAATCGAATCGCGAACCCAATATACAAACTGGCGGTACTCGTTGTTGGT
The DNA here is from genome assembly GCA_027011835.1 of Draconibacterium sp. Lineage (GTDB taxonomy): Bacteria > Bacteroidota > Bacteroidia > Bacteroidales > Prolixibacteraceae > Draconibacterium. Next base: position 7,378 of record JALUZN010000360.1, read on the forward strand.
AATTTCTGTGTCATCCATCCAAAAAGCTTCATTCGAGACTCTTTTCGACGAGCTTTTTACCTGATTTACTTCGTCGCCGGTAACACCAAGTGCAAAAGAACCTCGCTTAATATAAACCATTCCATAAGGTGAGGGCTCGTACCACTCTTTGCTTTTTAGTTCGCGGTCGGGATGATATAAGTTTGATTTATTGCACGACGAGAAAAGCACCACGAGGGCAATAACAATGTATTTTAAAGCTTTTCTCATTTTCAATTTGTACTCTTTTAAAGGCTAAAACGCTATATTTTTGTATTTATTCTTTCAAAAAAAAACCTTATGAAAACATAAGGTTATTTTCAGATATTTTTTCAATTAGTATTCCCAAAGGTCTTGTTCGAAATTAAAGATTTCGTTCTCAATCTTTTTCGATTCAAGCATGGCATCTTTGCCGCTTAAATAGGAACTAATTTCACGATTGTTTAATACATTCGACTCTTGAACGATGTAGCTGTTAAAGAATCGTTTCACAAAAATATCGTCGAACGACATTTGGCTCGCTTCGTTATAAGGATTTAAAACCAGATTTGTAGCTAAGAGTGGCCGGGCTTCTGGGTAATAAATCCAGAAAAGCTTTTCGCGTTGAACTTCTCCCGAGTTATCGCCAGCTCTTAAAAATTCGCGAATGGGGCAAATTCCGATAATACGAACATTTAAGGTCGATGTTTGCTTATCGAAATACCACTCCTCTTTAATCATATATTGCTTAATATCGTTTGGTCTTATTTCTCCCTGAACGGTAACCATGGTACGTTCGCCGGTATCGAAGTCGATTTTCTCTTCCTGAGTTGCCTCGGCTCCAAACGACTCTTTTACCTGTTCAAACGACATGGGAACTTTAAAATCGTCGTCGTAACTTGCATCGTAAGGTGTAAGTTGTCCGTTCTCAATTCCTTTTAATAACAGCGAAATTAAATTTATCCGGCCGTCCATCTCTTCCGACGGGAAATAGAGTGGTTGATTTATCTTTTCGCGTAGATCAATTATTCTCCATATTTTTTTCGACCAGAAAACGTCGGCTTCCCGTGGAACAGGAAGTGGCATAGGTTTTTTCTGATAAATATCGTTGCGTTTGTATGCACCGTTTACAATTTGTGCGTCAGTTTGTTTTCCTACCAATGTTAGTACGAAAATAATTACTCCAACATATACTACTAACTTTCTCATAATTACCTTATTTTAAATGAAATTGGATTAAGTTTACGCGTTCTACCGTCGTCGCCAATTGCTTTAATATTTGATATATAAACTATACTTTGTGGTTTTGCGTTTCGCAACTGTTTTTTCTGCTCTGCCGTAAACCGGTTCGATTTCGATTTTTTTATAATTGCATAACCGGCAACGCCCGATGTTTGCACTTCGAATTGTGTAACGCGGTATTTAAAATCGAAGTCGAAATCTTCTAATACAGCCATTACACCATCTTCAATTTGAATGCGTTCTTTTCGAATATCGCCACCAGCCTGGCCGGCAACCTGTGCAACCGGGTCGGGAACCTGTTTAACTCGCCAAACCGAAGTGCCTATTATTCGGCGTTTCCCGTTAATATTAGCATAAACGGTTACTTTTGTCCGTTTCCCCAGCTCGTCTAACGATTTGGGTTCGATAAGAAATGCATCGCCCGACTTTGTTATTTTTCCGTTTGTCATTGTAACTTCAAGCCGGTCTCTCGGAATGGCTCCGCTACCCACATCAAACGGGTTTTTAATACCCAGGTAAAATACATTCATCCCGGTTGCCGACATCGTAACCGTTGGTTTTACTACCTGATATTCTTGCTCAAACGGGTAGTTCTTTATTATTCCGCCGGGAGTTTTATATTTAATTAAGCCACTCCATTTAAAAACGCCGGTCTTTGTTGTGTTTACCACATAATTGGCTTTCCCGTCAACCACTTCAACCTCTTTGTTATTTATGAAAATTTGGGGTTGCTGTGTGGTATCCTCAGCAGCAAGAAAAATACTTGCATCGTAAGCATCGCCTTGTAAAATAATATTTGAATTTGCAATAATCTGTGCTCCCAGTTTATTGAATTTAAACGATTCGGCATCGATTTGTGCATACAAGTAATTAACCAAATTTGTTTCCGAATTTTTTACATCAATCTGAATTTTTGAAAGAAGCGTTAGAATGGCAACAAGTGGTTTGTCGAGAAAATATTGCGTTTCCCAAGTTTTGTTCTCACTGTCATCTTTTAGTTTTCTTACCGGGTCGGGAGTTTCAAGGCCTTTTAAAATTGATTTTCTTAATTCAACATCGTCTTCGCCTAATTGAGCTACTAATGTGTTTCGGTACTCTTCTATTTTATCTTTTAATTCGTATGCTTTTTTCTGTGTAATCATCAACTCGGAAGGTCCGTTTAGGTCGTCCTCTTTTTCTATAATAAGAGTATCTCCTTTACTGGTAACCAGATAAAAATTGTCGGAGCGAACCGGATTATCTTTATCTGCCAATTTACTTCCCGAATAGGTTACAATGTTTTCTTTGAGTTGTGAGATGTATGACATCATGTCTTTTGTGCTGGCACGAACAATGTCGGCTTTGTTTTTCCATTCGGCTACTTTTGTCGGATTTTCGGCATAAGCTGTTTCGAATGACGAGTAGACCTGATTGGTTTTTGCATCAACCGCTTTTAATGTATGAAGCAGACTAGAGTCGACCACCCGAAATGCTTCGAGCACTTGCGCAGCAACATTTAGTGCCAGCATTGCAGTCAGCACTATATACATCATGTTAATCATTTTTTGCCTCGGTGTTTCCGGACAATTTTTTGCACCCATACTATTCTAATAGAAGGTTTTACTTTTTATAACTCATTGCACCCAGCATATTACCATAAATGGTATTTAACGACTCGAGGTGTTTATTAAGTTGCTCTGCATTCTCTTTATACTTCTTTAACTCTTCAACCGAAGAAGCTAAAATCGAGTTCATTTCATTCAAGTCCTGGCTGAATTTTTTACTCGCTTTAAATTGCTCTTCTGTTCCTTTTAACTGAGTTTCGAAATTTGAATTTAAAGCCGACAAGTTCGTATTCAGTTTATTCAGGTTTCCCGAGTAGCTTTGAGAGCTTTCTTTAATATTTTTTAATTCCGAAGCTACCGATTCTCCTGCTTCTTCGAATGTCGATGCTAATCGTGTTCCTGTTTCGGCAAGTTTTTGTGTTGTTGCCGAATACGATTCGGTAAATGCGCCGATTGAGTTGTTAATTGATTCGTTGGCTTTGTTATTTATTTCAGCAAGACTGCTCATCGATTCGGAAGCCGACCCGAGGTTTTTTACATACATATCGGTGGCTAACGTGGCCGATGAGATATCGCTTATTCCTTTTGCTGTATTGCTTAGTTCCTTTAATCCTCTACCAACTTTATCGAGTACCTCGGGGGTTAATTCCGAGCTTGAAAAAAGTTCTTCGAGTCCTTTTTTCCCTTTTTGTCCCTGCTCCTCCGAATCCATTAAATCGTACTCCTCTTTTAATTCGGGGTACACTCTACTCCAGTCGGGCATATCAATCGGCGGTTCAAAAGCCGAAAGGAAGAAAATAAAAGCTTCCGTCATTAAACCAACTGTTAACAGAATACTTGAATATTGCCAGTGCTCTAACTTAAACAGTGCTCCAATCATAACAATTGATGCACCCCAGCCGTACACATATCCCATTAAAGTCTTCCAGCGTTTAGTTCTAAATAGTTCTCCGAGATTCATATCAATAAAGGAATTAGTTGAATGATAATTTGATTAAAATTCGTTGCCGAATGTTGAGCGAACGCAACGGAAACCGACATACGATTTTGTAGTATCCTGGTACTCATAACTTCTTGTTGAAACCTGAATAAAAGCAGAAATATCTTTCCACGATCCACCGCGAATTACCTTACGTTTCATAACCGGTGGGTCGTCGGGTCGAGCATTGTATGTAAATGTAGGATTCAGGTCGCCGTAATAATTATACCCGGCTTCGTCGAAGGCGGTAATTGTCCATTCGGCAACATTTCCTGCCATATCATATAATCCATATTCATTTGGGTCGTAGCTTCCCACTTTCATTGCGGCAATTCCTCCATCTGCTACATAATTTCCGCGTAACGGTTTAAAGTTTGCAAGAAAAACGCCTTCGTCGTCACGTGTGTAGTAGCCTCCCCACGGATACATTGAGAAACTTTTCCCTCCGCGTGCAGCATATTCCCATTCAACTTCAGTGGGTAATCTGTATTCCTGTAATCCGGGCTCACCTTTTCGTGATAAAAAGTCGGTTTGAATTTTTGTTCTCCAGTTGCAAAATGCGAGTGCTTGTTTCCAGGTTACTCCAACAACCGGATAGTCGTCGAATCCGGGGTGCCAGAAATAGCGTGTTGCGAGCGGTTCGTTATACGAGTAGGTAAAATCGCGAATCCAACATAATGTGTCGGGATAAACAGGAACTGCATCCTGAAAAATAAACGACGAACGGTTTGCTATTGGAATTAACTCTCCGTTAACATCGTAAACATTACCTTCGTATTGTTGCGTTTTAAAATTGTAACTGTTGCTACGTTTCGCAGCTTGTTGTAAATCAATCCACCAATATTCGTATATTAACTTACGTGTATCAATCTCTTTTTTTCCAAAGAATCGTTCGTTTTCGGGCATATACAAGTCTTGCATTGCCATTTGGTAATCAGGATCTTTCCAGTCAATTTTCTCTTTCCAGTTTAGTGTTGGCGGGTCGATTGGGTTCCCTGCACGATCTTCGGTTTCTAAAAATTCGGGGAACTGGTCGCCCAACATTTTTCGTGCAATTGAGTCGCGAACCCAGTGTACAAACTGTCGGTATTCGTTGTTTGTAATTTCGGTATCGTCCATCCAAAATGCTTCTTGCGAAACTGTTCTTGTTGGAACGCCTGTTTTGCTAGCGTCTTCATCGCTTGGCCCGATATTAAAACTACCCCGACGAACGAATACCATTCCATACGGTTGAGATTCTTTCCATTTTTGTCGGCCTTGTACTCCAACAAGTTCTCCATTTCCAGACTTGCTACATCCGGTAAAACCAAGTGCACCCCAAAGTACAGCTGCAATTAAAAGAAGTCTTTTCATACGTTCAATTTTTGCGTAATATTATGATAACAGTTTAATCTTACAATGAAATTTAATGAAACTTGTTAACACGATAAAGTTATTAAATTTACTGCAGGATAAAAGCTATTGTTTACTATTTCAAATTTATAAATTAAAGCCTAATACAATTGTTTTGTTTTTAGCTTGTTAAAATACATAGCCGGCAATCGCCGGTTCATTTATTTAATCTATCGTTTTATAAAAATCGTACACTTTTATATTTCTGATTTCTATTTTTCTCTAAATTCAACGAGTAACTCACAAAAATCTCGTGCGACCCAAATCCATATCTGCTAATTGCAGAGGTAACCAAATCGAACGAGTACCCGAATCGCAATCCGTTAGCCATTTCCATTCCCAATAAAATAGCTACTGCATCTTGCACACGATACGAGATTCCTCCCCAAAAACGTTCGTCGAAAACCACGTTGGCGTTAATGTCTAACTGCCAACTGGCTGCATCAGTCTTGAAAAAGAACGATGGTCGCAACTCAAATAACGGGTCTCGCAGTTTAATATTGTATCCACCCGATAAATAATAGTTTCGAACCAAATAGGAACGCGCCTGTTCGTCAAACTTTATTTCGGCCTGATTTATATGCGTTACAGCAGCTCCAAAATAGTACCGTTTATTCTTTAAATAAGCTCCCAGTCCTGCATCGAAAGCTACCTGACTAACTTCGGCTTGTGGGATTAAATAATCTCCTGTTCCCCCTTCGCTTCCGTTTAAAACATCGTCAGACGATATCCATCCTTCCGGTTTTATTCCTTTGTTTAATACGCCTATCGATGTGCCAATTCCAAGCATTCCTATTTTTAAAGGAATTTTATAGGCATAATTTACATTAAGCTGTGTATTCTTTTCAAAACCGAGCTCGTCGTTTACAACATTTAATCCAATGCCACCGGGTGCTCCAAATGCAGTTATTGCTGCATCGACACTGAACACCAAAGTTTTTGGCGCACCATGAAATCCCAGCCATTGGTAACGATTTAAAATCAGCCCGTTAATAGAGCCGTCGGCACCTGCATAACCCGGGTTTACACCCAACTTGTAAAACATGTTGTTTGTATACTGCGGATCTTGCTGCCCAAAGGCTGCTAAATTAACGATAAATACTATGAATAAAAAAGAAATAGTTTTTTTCATACCCCTTTTTGAATGCGGCTTAACTGCATTTTCAATCTTTGCTAAAGAAATAAAAAATTGTTGTTTGTAACAAACTTCTGCTCGCATAGTATGCAAAGAACGTTTGCTTTTGTCTATTATTTTAACAATTCATCTAATTTTTGAATATAATGCAACCATAATTCGGGAATTTCGTCGTTCGATGCCTGATTGTACTCCTTTTCGGTGCAGCCAATAAATGTTGGTTTATTGTTGAGTGAGTTAATTTGCATCCACCATTGATTGGTGATGGTGTTTCGATAAAACAGCAGCGGTTTATCGATGTGTTTTACCTCAACCTGATACAAGGTGCAATTGTCGTCTTCGTTGGGCAGTTTGTTATTTCGACCAATAAACCCTTCAATGAAATACCAAATAATTTGTGCCGAAAGTTTTGCTGTTAAGCAATTCTCATCTTGTTCAGCAATGTATTCAAATAGTCCGAACACTTTTAGTCGGTTGCTTAATCCCGCATATTTTGCCAGTTGACACGCTTCTTCACTCCTCAGCCCATTGGGGTTGTATCCTCCTCCTCCCGGTGCTTCCGAGTGTTTTATTGCTCCTAAATCGAAAGAGAGAATGTCGGTATTTCTTAAAACCGGTTCGGTTGCGGTAATGTCATCTCTTAGTTTCCCCAATCGAATGTGGTTGCTGATTCCTTCTGTTTTCGAAAAATATTCGTGTGGAATGAAATGACTTTGATAGGCAATTAAATTAAAGTGAAAAATGTTGGGGTTCGAAGCAAAAACCCGTGATAAATAGTTGGTAGAACTAAACGACTCGACTCCCTTTTTTATATCTAAAAAAGCATCGACTGTTGAAAAGGAGAAAAATTTATTAGTATTGAATGCTTCGCAAATTCCAATGGTTAAATCCTGACTGCCACCAATCACAACGGTTACAATGTCTAATTGATTAAACAGTTCAACAATATCGCGAAGTGCCTGGTAGTTTCCTTTTACGGTAGTAGCTGTTTTAAAATTGCCAAAATCGACAATGGATACAGAACTATCGAATTTTGCCAATTGGTAAATCTCTTTGCGAATTTTACAGGGCGATTCATTTAAACTGTTTTCATCTTTTCTACTGTCGAATGGAATGCCCAAAATGGCGATGTCGATTTTTTTATAATTTGCTAAATCTATCGAAGCAGTTTTCTTTTCGATAGCTTCTCCCAACGAATATTTCCAGTTTACCCGGCTTGTTTTTGAAAACCGGTTAAAATCTACTGCATCAAAATAGTGACGAATATCTATTTCCATGGTTTTGATTTAAAAAAAAGGCAAATGATTTATCACCTGCCTTTATCTCTATTTTTTTCTTCCCCGTCGCCGTGATTTGGGCTCCGGAGCTTCTTTAATAATCTTCATGCAATCTTCCAACGAAAGTTCTTCGGCTTTTGTTGTTTTCGGAATTTTATAATTTTTCTTTTTATACGAAATATATGGTCCCCACCGGCCGTTTAGTACACGTAAATCAGGCTCTTCATCGAATATGCGAATAATTGCTTTTCTATCTTTTTCGCGTTTTGCCTCAATTAGTTCAATGGCCACATCGAGTTCAACGGTGTACGGGTCGTACTCTTTCCCCAACGAAACAAACTTACTGTCGTGTCTGATGTATGGTCCGAATCGTCCAATTGCCACGGTAACTTTTTTATTTTCGTACTCGCCCAAATCACGCGGAAGTTTAAACAAATCAAGTGCCTCTTCCAGTGTAATCGTTTCAATGTTCAGCCCGCCTCGTAAACTTGCAAACCGGGGTTTCTCTGCTCCCTCTTCCTGGCTGACTTCGCCAATCTGAGCCAACGGACCGTAACGGCCAACTTTAACAAATACCGGTTTCCCTGTTTTTGGGTCTTTACCTAAAAGGCGTTCTCCGTTCGAACGTTCGGCATGTTCAAGAGCATCTTCAACCTTTTTATGAAATGGTTGGTAGAACGATTCAAGCATTTCTGTCCAAACCTTTTTCCCTTCGGCAATGCTGTCGAATTCGGCCTCTACTTTTGCGGTAAAGTTGTAGTCCATTATCTGGTCGAAATTATCTACCAAAAAGTCATTTACTACAATACCAATGTCGGTTGGCGATAATTTATTTTTCTCGGCACCTGTAATTTCTGTTTTTGTCTCTTTTGAAATGGCATTGTCTTTTAAAACCAACACCTTATATTTTCGCTCAACTCCCTGACGTTCCTCTTTTACTACGTAATTTCTATTCTGAATGGTAGTAATTGTAGGTGCGTAAGTCGATGGCCGGCCAATACCAAGTTCTTCCAGCCGCTTTACCAGCGAAGCTTCGGTGTATCGTGCCGGGCGTTGCGAAAAACGTTCGGTAGCTTGTATCTGCGCCAGTTTTAATTTGTCGTTTGTTTTTATTGGCGGAATAATTGCCTGCCCTTTCAATGCCTGTCCGTTGTTGCTTTCTTCGTCGGTAGATTCGATATACACACGTAAAAATCCATCGAAAATAATTACTTCGCCTGTGGCAACAAATTTTTCTTTTGTGTTCGAAATTGAAATTGATACCGTAGTTTTTTCGAGTTTTGCGTCGGCCATTTGCGAGGCGATTGTACGTTTCCAGATTAATTCGTACAGCCGCTGTTCCTGATTTGTCCCTGCAACGGTTTCGTTGCTCATATAAGTTGGGCGAATTGCTTCGTGTGCTTCCTGAGCTCCCTTTGCCTTGGTTTTATATTTTCTGATTTTTACATAGTTTTCGCCATGCAGCTCTTCAATTTTTTGTTTCGATGTATTGATTGCCAATCCCGACAAATTTACCGAGTCGGTACGCATGTAGGTTATTTTCCCACTTTCGTACAATTTTTGTGCTACGGCCATGGTTTGCGAAACCGAAAATCCCAACTTCCTACTTGCTTCTTGTTGGAGAGTTGAGGTTGTAAATGGTGGTGCCGGCGACCTTTTCCCGGGGCGTTTTGCAACATCGGCAACAGTAAATTCAGCTGTTTTGCATTTTTCTAAAAATGCATTTGCCTCCTCTTCTGTTTTAAACCGTTCCGAAAGTTCAGCTTTTAATTCTGTGGTTTTCCCACTGGCATCATTCATTTTAAAAAAGCCGGTTACACGAAAAGCTGATTCACTATTAAATTTTCTTATTTCGCGTTCGCGTTCAACAATTAATCGCACAGCCACAGATTGTACACGGCCTGCCGAAAGCGAAGGTTTTACTTTCTTCCACAATACCGGAGACACTTCGAACCCAACAATGCGGTCGAGAACGCGGCGTGCTTGCTGAGCATCAACTAAATTATTGTCGATGGTACGTGGATTTTTTACTGCGCTGGTTATTGCATCTTTTGTTATTTCGTGAAAAACAATACGTTTTGTGTTCTCGGGTTTTAGTTTTAGAACCTCTTTTAAATGCCAGGCAATTGCTTCTCCTTCACGGTCTTCATCAGATGCGAGCCAAACCATATTGGCATCTTTAGCCAGCTTTTTTAATTCGGTTACTACTTTCTTTTTGTCGGGCGAAACAATGTATCTGGGTTTGAATTTGTTTGCAATATCAATCCCAAAATCTTTCTTCTCCAAATCTCTGATATGTCCCATGCTGGAGGTAACCACAAACCCTTTTCCAAGGAATTTTTCTATGGTTTTTGCCTTTGCTGGAGACTCTACTATAACAAGATTTTCTTGCATATTCGTTATAAAAATTTTTGCAAATTAAAGAAAATCAATTGCTAAGTTCAAAAATAATCGTACTATTTTTAAAATCTATAACAAAGAGATATTAAATGTCCCATTGTTTTCGTCTATATTCTATTGCTTACTTTTTGATGGTCACCTGTTCTGTCGCAGCTATTTTTCAAAATATACTAAGGATTTATAAAGGCTCTGATTTTACAGTATAGGCATTGTTTATAATCAAGTCATGGCGTCTTTCTTCAGGAGTCACTTTCAGCCTTTCAATTTTGCCGTTTTTCACACTCCCTTCAAGAATCGTATTATACGGAGCATGAAGTTTAAATGAGGTATTCCAATCTTTTGGCCAGGCCGGCAAGAGGTAAACCTTTTTTGAATATGGGTCGGTTTGTATCAACATCGATTGAAAAGTTTTCATTAAAGTTCCTCCATGATCCTGATCGGGAGTCCAGTCGTAATTTGGCCCCCAAAATGCAGGAAAACGTTTGGTTTTATCGTAATTTCTTGCCCGGCTTACCAGGCCATCTTTTGCCTGCTCTGTTAAACCGAGATATGCCATAAATATATCATCCTGTCGCCAGCCAAAATGCCCTTTATCCCAACGATACTTTAACGCATTTTTCGCCCACTCAATATTTGGTTTGCCAACTCCAAATAGCCGGAAAGGGAATACTGCATAGAGTTCCGGATTTTCAACATTGCTTTTCTTTTCGAAACGAGTAGCCGGAGCAAGTGCTTTCCCTGAAGGTGTATCACGAAGCGGTATCTCCGGCAGTTTTGCATAAAGTGTTTTCCAGAAATTGCGGTCTTCCGGCTTGGTGAGATTTTCGGGCAATGCCAATAAACGACTGCACAAGCTATATAAACCTGCCAATTCGGGCATCGGGTTGGTACAATCCCACCATGTTTCAGCTGACTGTGACGGGTACATCACCAGTTTGCCCATCTTCGTTTGTTGTATAATGATTATTGAAAAATTTCATCACATCGTTCGCTACCGGTATAATTTTTTTCTGTAAAAAAACCTGATCCTGCGTGTAATCATAATAATCGAGCATCATAAATACCAGCTCTTCGCCGGCTACCCATTCCCATTTATGATAGCCACTTTCCTGTAACTTGTCCTCTCGTTGTTCATAGGGAGTCCAGCCATAGGTTGCCGTAAATGTTGAGCCCCAGAAATTCGAACATTCCGAGAAAAAAGCGCCTTCGTAACCAAAATACTTATTGGTACGGTATTTACAAAGTTTATAGGTCTCGTCGGCATACATTTTAAAGAGGGGTTGCATCATATCGAAGTCGCCGGCAGTACACATACTTAAATAGGGCAATCTTGTATTTTGCCACCAATATCCGGGACCCCACCTGCGGTAATCGGCATTGCCCGGTTTGCCTTCAGTTGGAACGGTAAATATAGATCCATTAAATTTTATCGGGAAATTGCCACGGCCTGCCGAAGCATCGATAAACCGTTGCAAGATATATGCACGTGTTACAATAAAAGCATCGTCGTTTTCAGGCTGTTGAATGCTGTCGTTCGAAACGGCATAAATCCAGCTTCTGTTCCAGAATGCTGCCCACCAATCCTGATGGGCTTTTTTTCGTTTGGCAAAAGATTCTTTTTCAGTATTGACGGCAAGTTTCTCAATTGATTTTTGCCACTCTTCAGGATTGGAAGGTTGCTGAGTTAAAACATATACATTCAACCTGCCCGATTTTGCAGCACCGGTTTGCAGGCTTTTATCGCTTGTTCGTTGAGCTTTTGTTCCGTTAATAATTGCTCCAAAAGTGCGATGTAGAATTGGATCACTTATTGGACAATCCGATAAACCCTGCAATTTCATATTCAGATCGAAACCAACCGATTTTTTATTGTAATGATACCAGCCGATATAATCTTTCGCATCCTGAATTAAGCGATCCGGCTCAACAATTACCGGCTCATGCAAACTTCCCGGCTTTGAACGATCTTCCAACAAGTCACTTACTTCCAAACTTGGTAATGCATAGGGTTCAGTCCGCCACAATTCAATGTTTGCAGTCATGCTTAACGGCACAGAACATTCGTGTGTGAGATGAATAACCGGATTATTGGCATCAACCCACAATTGAAAATTAAGAGCGACATCTTTATCTCCAATTTTTCCTGCAGAACTGATTTGGATGGTTCCGGTTTTCAGATCCAACTCCTGCTTAAATTCGGCTCCAGGAAAAACAACGGGAGGTTCACACTTCACCCTTACTTTGCCAACTTTCAGCAAACGTCCGTTGTCGCCCCACGAGTCAGTTTTACCGATATAAAAGCAAATGTCGCCATTCTGTTCAACCCAAACATTCAGACCTATGTCTCCATTTCCAACAGGCATCGACCCATTGCAATCTTTACCGGGCGAATCCCAGATAACATTGTATTCGGTAAGTCTTTTCTGACTCTCTTTTGTTTCATTTTTATTAGTATTACAAGCAATAAAAACCGTAATCAGTAAAAGTGATAAAATAACAATACCTTTAAAATTCTTATTCATAACTATTTCTTTTTAATATATTCCAATGGTAATTCATTAAAGACACGTGCTAAAACAGCAATATTTTTATCATCTCCATGCAGGCTGTCAACAGGTGATGTAAGATAATTCTCAATAGGTGGCAGTAATGAATTCTTCCCTGGTTTAGTAAAACCGTAAAGACCAACTCCTGCTTCTATTGCCTTTGGTACTACCACCGATGGATCCTGCTTGTTCCAATTGGCCAGGCAGGTGATTAAACGGGTCTTTTCTCCAACCATATTCCGCACTGCTTCAACTCCATCCATATCTCCCGCTTCGTTCATAAGCCAATCGATTTGTTGAAACATTTTTGAATTAACAATGTGAGGATGGGTAATATCGAAACTTGTTAACCAAATAATACAATCCGGATTGGTTTCCTTTGTTGCCTTGTAAATTACATCCCAACATGCAGAAATTGCAAGCCGGCTGTAAGTGTCATAATCCTCCGCTGTAAGTTTATCCTCTCCGGGGAATTGTTTTCCCATCAGCTCTTCATAGCGATGCTTTTCACTATCAAGCCATTTGCCGTTATTACTGCTTCGGTTGGGTTGGTAAAACCAGTCAATCATAAATCCGTCAATTCCGGTGTTTCCAACGGCATCCCGGATTACCTTATCAAGGTAACTAAGGTATTTTTTTGTGTATGGAATGTGCCGATCGGTAGGATATCCGTAGCTATATTCGGGATGCTCCATTCCCCATCGGGTGTTAGAGCCAATGCACAAATACCCCATTACTTTCATTCCTTCCTTATGTCCCAGACGAACCATCTCGGGTAGAAAATCATATTTCAAACCAGGCTGTTCAGGTACTACACCATTTTTATACCAGGCATAGCCATTACATGATACTATGAATGTTTGAATTGTATTCGCTCCCATGTCTTTATACCATTTCACATGCTCTGCAGGATTTGCATCTGCCCACAAGCCGGGTTTAGCAAATGCATTAGGACCTCCATCTCCCCAGTTAAAATCAATACAGAAAGCCTGAATAGGCTCTTCTGTTTCTTGCTTTTGAGTTGTGCAATCCACAAGTAAAAATTGAAAAGAGATAAGAATAATTAAAAGTACTTTAGGCCTGTTCATGCTTTTGAATTTATTTGATTTTATAGAACTGTTTTCAAATTCTTATTTGTTTATTTTGTGATAATAAATTTTTCAGGTTTAATATACTCAAACCAAATAGCTTTTCTCCCGATGTACATCGCATTAGCGTCAACTTAATACTGTGTTTGCATTAGTTCGATGGAGTTCTTTCTTCCTATTCTGGACTCATATAAGCAGGAGTATTTAACTTTATTAATCAATGTTTTCAATGA
>JALUZN010000361.1 GCA_027011835.1 Draconibacterium sp.
GCTGAGTTGCCCTTTAAAGGCGGTCATCCCTTTTGCCGATTTGCCATTTTTAATGATATTAAAGACATCGGAAAAATTGCATCCGTTAATCCAATATTCATCGGTAAGGTTTGGGCCGATTGCGTTACCTTCTCCGTTCATTCCGTGGCAGGCAAAACAGTTCATTTCCGAGAATATTTTTTTCCCTTCGGCAATACTTTCGGCATCGGTAAGCAGAACCAATTCATCGCTCGATAAGTTTTTAACCTGATATTCTGTATCGTGCTGAGCCGATTTCCGGGCATATTCTTCGTCTTGTGTATCTCCAATTCCGAGCCAAAAATAGTAAGCACCGTAAATAATAGCAAATGCAATTGTAATGTAAAAAATTGCCATAATCCAACGTGGAGGCGGATTATCTAACTCCTGAATCCCATCGTAATCGTGATCCATTAATTTCTCATCGTACTTGGTATTGTATTTCTTTTCTGTCATCACTTAAAATTTTATAGTTATGATGTTGCTGTTTCTTCTGAATCGTCATCTTTTAATATCGAACTTTTTATCTCTTCCATCTCCTTGTCGGGCATTCGCATTGTGCGAATAACAATTACAATAAATAACCCGACAAAAAGAAGCAACCCGATAATATAGTATATCTGGATTCCTTCTATTTGTTGCAATAAGTTACTAACTATCTTCATTTTTTCTTATTCAGTTTAAGTAGAACGTAACTTGTTAATTGCGTGATTTGCTTTTCAGAAAACTGATTTTTATACGGAATCATTCCCTTTGTAATGTTTCCATTCGATATAGACCGAAAAACTTCTGATGGTGAATTTCCTTTTAACCATTCATCGTCGGTTAAATTGGGGAATGTTGCAATTCCTTTTCCATCGGCTCCGTGACAGGCAGCACAAGTAGTTGCAAATATTTTACCCGCCACTGCCAAATCTTCGGCACTGTCTAAAAGCTTCACCTCTTTTTGAGGAGTCTCTTCTGTTTCGGCAGCTGCCACAGGTGGTGGAGCGATGTCTCTTCCCAGTTTATGGATGTATGCAATCATTGCAACCATTTCGGTTAACGGTTTAACCTCAATGTTCGACTTTTTTAGGTCGGCAACAATTTCGTTTGCCTGTTTCTTTAAATCGTCAACCGCAACTTTATCGTATCCTTCGGGATATGGAACGCCCAACGTTTGCATTGCTCTTATTTTCTTCGGAACAAGTTCGAGATTTAACCCTTTTCGCGCAAACCAGTCGTA
The DNA here is from genome assembly GCA_027011835.1 of Draconibacterium sp. Taxonomy (GTDB): domain Bacteria; phylum Bacteroidota; class Bacteroidia; order Bacteroidales; family Prolixibacteraceae; genus Draconibacterium. The sequence continues at coordinate 1,244 of JALUZN010000361.1, forward strand.
TTTTGGCATAATCGACTGTTCGTTCATTTTTTGAGGATTCATAAAGTGGCTGTAATGCCAGGCCGAATTTTTATACATCGGGCCTCCAACAAAACCAGCTCTTGCCAAATCGGGTCCGGTACGTCGCGACCCCCACTGGAAAGGATGGTCGTAAACAAATTCGCCAATTTTCGAGTACTCTCCATACCGATCGGTTTCCCAACGGAATGGCCGAACCACCTGCGAGTGACACGTGTAACATCCTTCAGACACGTACAAATCGCGTCCCTCCAATTCAAGTGGGGTGTATGGTTTTACCGATTCAATTGTAGGAATATTCGATTTAATAAAAATCATTGGGAGGATTTCTACTGCTCCGCCAATTGCCAAAACAATAAATACCCAAATAGAAAATCGTACTCCTCTTCTTTCTACCCAACGGTGTACAGTTTCTTGCATAGGATTTCTTTTCCCTTGTAAAACAAGTGCAGGAGCTTCTGCCAATTCGTTATCTTCTACCGAGCCGGCAGCCATAGTTTTATACAAGTTATAAACCATAATTAGAAATCCGGTTAAGAAAAGTGTTCCTCCAACAATTCGGATTTTATACATGGGAAGAATTTGAGTAAGCGTTTCGAGGAAGTTCGGATAAGCCAAAAATCCTTCGGGAGTATATTCGTGCCACATTAACCACTGCGTAACAGCTGCCCAGTAGAGAGGGATGGCATAAATTAATATGGCGAGTGTGGCAATCCAGAAGTGCAGGTTGGCTAGTTTTTCGGAAAACAGTTTTGTTTTAAATAGCTTTGGAATCATCCAGTAGAGCATTCCAAATACCAGTCCGGCATTCCATCCCATTCCTGCAATATGAACATGAGCAATGGTCCAGTCGGTAAAGTGGGTAAGCTGGTTTACAAATTTCAACGACATCATTGGCCCTTCAAAAGTTGACATTCCGTAGGCCGTAACCGCAACCACCATAAATTTCAGGGCTGCACTGTCGCGCACTCTGTCCCAGGCACCGCGTAAAGTAAGCAACCCGTTTATCATTCCTCCCCACGATGGTGCAATAAGCATAATCGAGAACGTTACACCAAGTGCTTGTGCCCAATCGGGAAGCGCCTGATACAACAAGTGGTGAGGCCCTGCCCACATATAAAGGAAAATAAGCGACCAGAAGTGAATGATTGATAATTTATACGAATAGATCGGCCGGTTGGCAGCTTTGGGAAGATAATAATACATCAGCCCCAAAAATGGTGTTGTAAGGAAAAATGCCACTGCATTGTGCCCGTACCACCATTGAACTACCGCGTCTTGTGCTCCGGCATAAATCGAGTAACTTTTTGTTAACGAAATAGGCAACTCAAGCGAATTGACAACGTGCAACATGGCAACGCCCAAAAACGTTGCAAGATACCACCAAATGGCGGCATAAATATGTTGAACCCGCCTTTTCACAATGGTTCCAATCATATTCCACCCAAAAATAACCCAAACTATTGTAATTAAAATATCGATTGGCCACTCCAGTTCTGCATACTCTTTCGATGTTGAAATGCCGAGAGCAAATGTAACGGCTGCCAAAACAATTACCAGCTGCCAACCCCAAAAGTGTATGCGGCTGAGCATATCGTTAAACATTCGCGCTTTAAGAAGCTTTTGCAACGAATAATAAACACCGGCAAAAATGGCATTTCCTACAAAGGCGAAAATAATTGCGTTTGTATGAAGTGGCCTCATCCGGCCAAAAGTCGTAAACTCCAAATCGAAGTTAAAAATTGGAAATGCAAGCTGAAGTGCAATCAGCAAGCCCACAATTACTCCTACAACACCCCAAATAATGGTTGCAAGAACAAAAAGTTTTACAATCTTGTTGTCGTAATAAAATTTCTGATTTTCCATAAGTACGGTCGTTATTTTGTTTGTTCTTTATTGTTATCGGTATCTTTATCTATCTCATCGTCGTCGAACAATATTCGAATTGACGGAGTCTCGTTATCGTCGAATTGTCCGGAACGTACTGCCCAGATAAACGCACCGAGAAAAACCAGTGCAACCAATAAACTAACTCCTATTAACAGATAAAATATATTCATCTAAAAGTTTACCCCTTGCTCATTCCTTTTATTCTCATAATCTGAAAGACCACATATCCAATGGTTATCCAAGCACCACCAATTGCGCCGAGATACGAGAGCAACATCCACATTGGAATATTGTCGTTGGTCGACCAGATAACTCCTTTTCGAATCAGTTTTGGAGTCTCTTTAGGTGTACCTACTTTTGCTTTATCGAGAACAACTTTTTTTGCTTCGAATCCTTCGCCCAGCGAAACCACAAAAGTTACAAACCCCTCTTCGTCTCCAATTAAGTTATTTGGAATTTTAAAATCGGCAGCACCGTTTTCGTTTGTAATAACCTGCCCTACAGGAAGATTTCCGAAAGCTCTTTCAATGCAAATATTAACCGGTGTTTCGGTTAGTTTTTCCTCTTCTCCTTTTTTATTTTTGAATTCAGCAAAAACTGTAACCAACTTTTTGTCGGCATCGACCTGTGCACTTAATGTTGCTTTAACCGGTGGCGCTACAACCAGAACCGGACTTTTCTTTGGATTGAAATTCATAAAATAATTTACCAGCAACCATCTTTCATCTTCAGAAAGAGTAGCCTTAAAACTTGGCATTATTCCTTTACCAGTCGTGATTTTATAAAACATCGCGCCTTCCGAGTTCTTTTGCATTGTGGTTGAAGCAACATCGGGGGGTGCGGGAGTTAGTGCAAGTGCATTATTTTTCCCGGGTTCGCCATGACACGATTTGCATTCGCGCATAAAAATCTCTTTCCCTTTTTTTACATTCTCAAGATTGTATTCCAACGGGTTCTTTACATTTTGCTTGTCGGCCGGAACCAACCATTCCTGGCTAATTCCCTGCTGTACAGAAAAAAACAGGACGACTACAATTAACAGATTTATTTTCTTAATCATAATAATTAGCTTTTAGGTTGTTCTGAAAAATATTTTTTATCTATTCCTTTCTCCTCGGCATATTCCCAAATTGTAATTACCGGGAACAGTTTTGCGAGGATGGTAATAATTAAAAGAGCAGCTGTAAATGAAAACAGAGTAATCATTATTTCGATGCCCGTTGGCGAATAGTGATGAAATTCGGCAGGTACATTCTGAATGGGTAAAAACGGGTGTTCCAACGTTGGAATTACAATAATATATCGTTTAAACCATGCTCCTATCAATACCACAACCGAAATAACAGTAAGTGGTAAAGGCTTTCTGAAAAACCGGAAAAGCATTAAAATAATTGGCAAGATTAATCCCAATATCTGCACCGACCAGAACATTAGCGCATATCTTCCAACAAAAATATTTAACAGGTGAACTCCTTCGGCAGCTTTCATTTTATAGCCGGGAACCAAAAATTCGTTCACATTAAAATAGAGATAGAGAAGGCTTACAAAAACCAATAATTTCCCCATTTGGTCGAAATGAATATCTTCGAAATACTCTTTTAGTCCGTATCGCAAACGGTATGCGTACATAAGCATTACAACGGCTGCCGAACCGGCAACAAATGCTCCTGCCACAAAATAAGGCCCCATAATAGTACTATCCCAACCTGCACGCAAAGTGGCTGCAAATAACCACGACGTAACAGTATGAATAGAAAGCCCGACAGGAATAATAAGAATCATTAATACGCGCATGGCGTGATAAATAGTTTTATACTGTTTTGCATTTCCGTTCCATCCCAACGCCAGAATTGAATAGATTTTCATTTTCCATTTAGGAACTTCGTCGCCCATCCGGTCGCGTAAAATTGCCAAATCGGGAATTAATGGTAAATAGAAAAGCAATACCGAAATGGTGAGGTAGGTCATTACTACCGAAACATCCCAAACAATTGGCGATGCAAAACGGCCATGAATAAATACGTTTAATAGCCGGTCGGGGTGTCCCATATCGTTTACAATTATAATTCCTGCCAAAGCAACTCCGGCAATTGCAACTTGTTCGGCTACACGCGAAATTGGTTTCGACCAGCTAATATTGAGCAAGTGTAATGTTGAACTGATTAAAAAGCCGATTAAACTTACAGCAACAAAAAATACAAAGTTTGCAATGTACATTCCCCACGAAACATAATCGCGCATTCCGGTTACACCAAGCCCTTTATCGATCTGTATTCCCCAGCCCCAAAGGCCAACGGCCGAAAACATTATTAATATAAAAAACCAAAACCGGGTTAGTTCATCTTTTTTTACAATCGATCGGGTTAAATCAAAAACAATTTTGTTTAACAACTTCCTCGACTCCTCAGGAGATTCTATTTTATTCATTTTCAATAGATTTTAGGTTTAAGAATGGTGCTCATCAATGGTTCCTTCAAAAGGCGTAGTTCGGTTTTTAGGAGGCAAATAATAGATGCGTGGTTTTGTTCCCAACTCATCCATTAAATTGTAAGCAGCATTGTCTTTAATTAGTTTACTGAAACTAACAGTTTCTTTGGTCGTTCCATTGGTAACCGCATCTTCGTTACGGTCGCCGAACCAATAAACTCCGTTTGGACAGGCCGAAGCACAAGTTGGCAATTTGTCATCGCGCAAACGGTCGGCACTAAAAACACATTTCGAAACAGTTCCTTTTTTCTGGGGAACATTGGCTTCGATATTATAAGTAACATCTTTATATTTTTCAGAATCGCGCGGCTCGAACCAGTTAAAAATACGTGCCGAATACGGACAAGCAGCAATACAAAACCGGCAACCAATACACCGTTCGTTGTCGATTAGCACAATACCGTCTTCGCGTTTAAATGTGGCATTTACCGGACAAACTTTTGTACAGGGCGGATTGTCGCAATGCTGACACTGTTTTGGCATGTAATAAGGTGCAGTATCTTCCGAGTCCTGCATTTGCAACGTTGTAATGTGATGTTGCTCGGGTCGCAGCTGGTGATGATTTTGACATGCTTTCATACACTCGCGCGCATTCCGGCATTTGGCAAGATCAATAACCATTACCCAACTTTTCCCTTCTAAACCTTTTCTTCCTCGCTTTTGATTTTCGGTTAACGAAGGCATTTCTGCAGGTTTCAGTTGCGATTTGTCAACTTCAACCAACTCCCCACTCGATGTTAACAAGTGGATTTTGTCACCGGTAACAGTTTCAACTCTGTTACATGAACTTAGAAGGCTCGTACCTCCTACAACCCCGGCAACACCAAGCGATGCTCCGAGGGTTTTCATAAATTTTCTACGTGTATTTTTCTCCATAAATCCTTTTTTTTGAAGAACTAAAACCTCAGTTAGAAATAGTCTATTTTCCACTAAATTAATTATTCTAAGTAAACTACAAAATAATGATTGAAGCATTTGTCCATAAAAGACAAATTGGTATTTTATTCGAAAACAAACCTGTTTTACATAGTATTTAATTAGTTCTCTAAAAACACACACACTTAAACGACTAATAAACAGAACACTATAACTATCTCAAAAAAAATATCTCTTTATGAGAAAACCTTTAACGTTTATTTCTGTTATTAAAAGTTTTGTCTGTAAAAAAAATCGACTGTTTTATCGAGGAAAATGAGGCAATAAAAAATATGCTGAATAACACATTTTTTATTAAATATAGAAT
>JALUZN010000362.1 GCA_027011835.1 Draconibacterium sp.
AACCCACCAGTTTAACGGAAAACGGCCGGGAGGATTTGCTCTTACCTACTCAACACTGGCCGGTGTGGTAAAATATCCGTTCGAATCGGTTTTTGCTGAAAAACCAAAATTTGGTTTTTTTCAATCCGAAAAAGAGGATTATAGAAAAATTGCTGCCGAGCTAAATATCTCAACAAAAAATAACGCCGGAGTCTATTCGCGCCACCCGCTGGTTTACCTGGTTGAAGCTGCCGACGATATTTGTTACCAAATTATGGATTTGGAAGATGCTTTTAAACTGGGAATTTTAAGTTACGACCAAACTAAAAATTTATACCTGGGATTTTACGACCCCGAAACCGATAAAAAAACATTATCGAATATAAGCGATACGTTAAATCGTGTTGCCGACCAAAACGAGCAGATAAGTTACCTGCGTGCCGGAGTTATTGGTAAACTAATTTACGAAAGCACACGGATTTTCGACCAAAACAGCGAAACGATTTTAGCAGGAAACTTTACAGGAAGTTTAATTGGAGCACTGCAAAACAGGCAGGCCGAGGCAATGAAAAAGGTTCGCGAAATTTCGTTCTCGCAAGTTTATGCACACCGCTCGGTGGTTGAAATAGAAATTGCCGGATACAAAATTATTGGCACCTTGCTCGAAGAATTTGTTGGTGCAATTATGTATCCCGAAGATTTATACAGCAAAAAAATACTCTCGCTTTTACCTGCTCAGTATAAAGTCGATAGCGATTCTGCTTATCTGAAAATACAGTCGATTGTCGATTTTGTTTCGGGAATGACCGATATTTTTGCCCTCGATTTATACCGAAAAATTAAAGGGATAAGTTTGCCGGGAGTGGTTTAGCCCGAGTTTTTATCTATTATAACAGTAATTTAGCCCGAGTTTTTACCTATTGCAATAGTAATTTAGCCCGAGTTTTTGCCTATTAGAATTTTAATTTCAAAAAATATGTTGTACATTTGTACTCACAAGATACAAGTTGTATGATAATTAGAGAAATTGAAAATAAGATAAACGAAAGTCTTAAAAAACAGGAAGTAACAATTGTTGCCGGCGCACGGCAGGTTGGAAAAACTACCCTGTTAAAACATATCATTTCGAAACTAAAAGGCAGAGGCGAAAAGGTTCTCTACTTAAATCTCGATATTGAAGAAGACAGCAAGTATTTTGCATCGCAACAACTGCTCATCAATAAAATAGCGCTCGAAAACGGCGAGGGTGCATCGTATGTTTTTATCGATGAAATTCAACAAAAAGAAGATGCCGGCCGTTTCTTAAAAGGTATTTTCGACATGAATTTGCCCTATAAGTTTGTGGTAACCGGCTCGGGCAGTCTCGAGCTAAAAGAAAAAATTGGCGAAGCACTTACCGGACGCAAACATTTAATAGAGATGTACCCGGTAAGTTTTAGCGAATTTATAAACTATAAAACCGGTTACAAATACAAAAACAAACTGGAACTTTTTTTCGAGATTGAGACTGAAAAAACCCGGCTGCTATTAAACGAGTACCTCACTTTTGGTGGTTATCCGGCAGTAATTACCGCAAACAGCACCAACGAAAAAAGGGAGATAATGAACGAAATATTTAACTCTTACATTACCCGCGACATCACGTATTTGCTGGGTGTTCGCGCCCCCGACAAATTTATAAAGTTAATACAGTTGCTGGCAGTTTACCAGGGGTCGATTATTAATTACTCGCAACTGGCGCAAGAAACCGGACTGCGCACCGAAACATTAAAAACCTATTTGTGGTACGCCGAACAAACCTTTATTATAAAAACGGTGCGCCCCTACTTTACCAACGGCCGCAAAGAGATAACCAAATCGCCCGTAATATATTTTAACGATTTGGGGATGTGCAATTTTAGCAAAGGAATGTACGGAACGGCTACGGCAAGTAACAGCGGAATGACTTTTCAGAATTTTATCTATCTCATTTTAAGAAAGCATGACACCGAAGGTTTGGCAAAAGTAAATTACTGGCGGTCGAAAGACAAGGCCGAAGTGGATTTTATACTGCACCGCGAAACGGAAATAATTCCGGTTGAGGTAAAATATTCCGACATTAAAAGAGCCACAGTTAGCAGGTCGTTCCGAAGTTTTATTAATGCTTATTCGCCAAAAACAGGGTACATTGTCACCCCCGGATATCGCAACGAAATAACCATTGGTAAAACACATGCCCGATTTATGCCTTTTTGGAAATTATTCTTTAAGAAACCGGGAAGTAATTAAATTTTCCGACCTTTGCAGAAAATAGTTTCAGAAATTATGAAGAGTAATAACACAAGGAGAGGTCAGCGCGATAGTAGTGGCGGGAAAAGAGTTGGGAAGAGTTTAGTGAAAAAAAACGCGGGCAATTCCAGAAATAGCGATTCGGGCAGGCCGTATAAACCGGCTTATAAAAAATCGTATTCGAAGCCAAAATCGACACAACCAAAAACCGGGAATATTCCAAAGAAAAAGAACACCGACGAAATGCGCCTAAACCGGTTTATTGCCAATGCAGGCGTTTGTTCGCGTCGCGAGGCAGACACTTATATTTCCGCAGGGATGGTTACTGTTAACGGAAAACCGGTTACCGAACTGGGAATAAAAGTAAAACCCACCGACGAAGTACGTTTCGACGGACGACTTTTAAACCCCGAAAAAAAGGTGTATCTGCTACTCAATAAACCAAAAAATTACGTGACCACCACCGACGATCCGCACGCCGATAAAATTGTGATGGAGCTGGTAAAAAATGCCTGCCCCGAACGAATTTATCCGGTTGGCCGCCTCGACAGAAACACAACCGGGGTACTGCTTTTTACCAACGATGGCGACCTCTCGAAACGGTTAACTCACCCCAGCCACAACATGAAAAAAATATATCAGGTTTCGTTAGACAAGCCGGTGGAAGCCGGGCATCTCGATGAAATTTTAAATGGAATTGAACTCGAAGACGGCCCAATTGCTGCCGACGATATAAGTTACATAAACAACGAAGAGAAAACAGAAGTAGGGATTGAAATCCACTCGGGTAAAAACAGGATTGTACGCCGCATTTTCGAACATTTCGATTACCGCGTAAAAAAACTCGACCGCGTATATTTTGCCGGACTGACTAAAAAAAATCTGCCACGTGGCAAATGGCGTTTCCTTTCCGAAAAAGAGATTCAGTTTTTAAAAAGAAACTAATAGACTCAAACTGTATATAGGTTTTCGATTTTACTTTAAACAGCTTTGTTTTATGTTCATCAAAAAACAGTTAAATAAACATTTAGGAATAAAAAACCCAAAACGGTTAACAACAATCTTTTTGTAGATTTGTATAAAGTTGCTAAACAACTTTATTTAATAGCGAACAATTTATGAAAGTAATTGACATAATAAACAAAGCCAAAAGTACAGTTTTTTCGTTCGAACTTTTGCCGCCGCTTAAAGGAAACGACACAAGTAAAATGTATAGAACGATTGAAAGCCTAATCGATTTCGATCCCAAATACATTAACATCACCACGCATCGCGATGAAGTTGAGTTTAAAGAGATGCCCGATGGTTCGATAGTAAAACGTACCGTCAGAAAACGGCCGGGTACCGTTGCAATTGCTGCTTCAATTCAGCACAAATACGGCATTCCGGTTATTCCGCATATTTTATGTGGCGGCTTTTCGAAAAGCGAAACCGAGCATGTTTTAATCGACCTGAATTTTCTGGGAATCAATAATGTTTTAGCTTTACGTGGCGACGGAGTTAAAAATCAGCATGTATTTCAACCCGACCCCAACGGGCATAAAAATGCCAACGAGTTGGTGGTTCAGATTAAAGATCTCCAAAAAGGAAAGTATTTAGAATCGGATTTAAAAAACAATACACCCCTCGATTTTTGTATTGGCGTTGCGGGTTATCCCGAGAAACATTTTGAAGCGCCAAATATGGAGCAGGATTTAGCCTACCTGAAACAAAAAGTTGATGCCGGTGCCGATTACATTGTAACGCAAATGTTTTTTGATAACCGGGCCTATTACGATTTTGTGGAGAAATGCCGGAGCATTGGAATTACAGTGCCTATTATCCCGGGAATTAAACCGATAAATCTTAAAAATCAACTAACAGTTTTGCCAAAAATATTTAGTGTCGATTTGCCGCAGGAGTTGGTAAGTGAGCTGGTAAAATGTAAAAATAACGAAGAGGCCCGACAAGTTGGAACCGAGTGGGCAATTTATCAGGCTAAAGATTTAATTGCCAACAATGTACCGTCAATTCATATTTACACCTACGGAATTATGGACAATGTGGGCAAAATTGTAAAAGCCGCATTTTAATCTCCTGCTGATATTTCAGATATATTCAATCCCTTTAGCTCCTCGGGTTCTGATATTCATTGTGTTAGAGAATGTAATTCATTCTTTAACAAGGGAAATAATGGCTCATTTCATAATTCGGGTTGGTTCAATATTTAAATAGATTTTTAAGGGCATTTAAACTTTTGGGTTGCCGGTCAGAGGGATGCCATGATGTTCCTTTTGCCCTATCGGGCAGATTTTACTTTTTGGCTTAGCCCAAAAAGTAAACAAAAAACCCAAGGCTGCGTTCACTTCACTCGGAAAAGCTACGCAATAACGACAAAAAATCCTGAACTCCCTCCAATACATTGGAGCCTCCTCAAACAGCAGGATTTTTTTAACGTCGTTATCGCTTGTTTTCCGGCTCACCGACCGAGGCCGTCGCTACGAACTAGATTTCTGCATAAGCCTATGATCAAACTAAGAAGTATAACTTCCGGCAGGTAAAAAGTCGATTTATTAAGTTTTAAAGCCCCATCAACCCGAAAGTTGAATTGAGCCCAAATAATTCAAGAATAGCCATAGTTATGTTTTAATTACTTGCCGCAGGAAAAGGGAAAAAGAACGACTCAGAAAACCTAAAAACTATGTTGTTTGAGTATCTACTCAAATCAATCGCGCCAAAACGAGCGGGTAAAAAGAATAATAACCGCATAAATCTCGAGGCGACCAAGAATCATTAAAAAAGTAAGGAAATATTTTGCTCCGGCAGGGAGGAAGAAAAAGTTATCGGCCGGGCCAACTCTTCCAAACCCCGGACCGATTCCTGCCATACTTGTAGCCACGGCACCAAACGATGTTGAAGGGCTCTGTCCAAAAGCCATCATTACAAATGTTCCGGCAATTACAATCAGATAATAGGTAATTATAAAAGCCATAATTCGAGCTACATGGTTTTGTGCTATTGGTCGCCCGTTGTAACGGATAGGCCAGATTGCATTGGGCGAAACCATATTTCGGAACCGTTGTTTAAGTTTTTTTAAAGCAATAAGATGCCGGATAACTTTTACTCCACCTCCTGTTGAACCTGCCGAAGCTCCTATTAACATTAACAAAGCTATTAATCCAATGGCCTGCTCGGGCCAGTTGCTATAATTTGCCGTAGCAAATCCGGTGGCAGTAAGAATGGAAACAACCTGAAAAAATGCACTTCGGAACGCCTCTTCAAATCCGAGATTCGACTTAAAAAATAGTAAAAATGTGATGGCAAAACCAACAAACAAAATTATGGCGAGGTACATTTTTAGCTCCTCGTTTTTAATTGCATGGCGACCCTTCCCTTTTAACAAAAGAACGTGCAACGAGAAATTGATTCCCGACAAAAGCATAAAGATAGTAACAACATATTGTATATAAGGCGAATACCCGCCAATACTGCTGTTTTTTGTAGAAAACCCTCCGGTAGCAATTGTGGCAAACGAATGGCAAACACTATCGAAAAGGGGCATGTGCCCAAACAATAAAAAAACAACTTCGATAGCAGTTAACCCCACATAAACAAGCCATAAATTACGTGCAACATACCTGATGCGAGTTGTAATTTTTTCGTCGGCAACATTCGATGTTTCAGAGTTAAAAAGCTGAATGCCGTTAATTTTCAAAAAAGGCATTATTGCCACAACCAGCACAATTACTCCCATCCCGCCAATCCAATGTGTTTCGGCACGCCAAAACAGAATACTTTTTGGTAACGCTTCAATGTCGGTTAATATAGACGAGCCGGTGGTTGTAAAGCCTGAAATAGATTCGAAGAAAGCGTTTGTAAAAGTAGGAATTGAATGAGTAAACAGATATGGGAAAGTCCCAAAGGTGCCTAAAACAAACCAACTTAAGGCAACAATTAGAATGCTCTCTTTTAATGTTGGCTCAACTTTATGTTGTTTCCGGGTTAATAAATTTAAACCCACTCCCAAACCGAAAACCGCTAAAAACGATTTTATAAGCTGTATGGTTATCGTTTCGTGATATAGTAAAGAAATAAGTATGGCAGCCAGAATAAAAAGGCTTTCGAAAACCATTACAACTGAAATAATATGAAAGATTAAAGGAATATTTATTTTTCTTTTTGACATTAAAAGGCTGCTAAATGTAAAAACAGGAAAAACAAAAGTTAACAGTTTTCTCGACAATAGATAAATAAATAGTATTCGAGAAATTGTGAAAAGTTACAAAAAGATTTGAAAAGGCGGGGCTAAATCGGAATTCAGATAATTCTTAAATTGAAAGTGGGCTGAATATGCAACTCCTAAAACAGGTATTTCCGTGAGTTGTTTCAACATTAATTTCCGGTTGGAAGAACAACAACAAAACACCTTTTTAACTCCCCGGTCAAAATCTTCCTCCTCAAAGTTCATCTGACAAGAGAAATCAAAATCGGAAACGGCTTCAATTTTAACTCGGTTCCTTGTTAAATTTTCATCAGTAGAGGAGTTAGATTTGGCAGTAAAAAGTACAAAAACAACAACCACAAAACCAATTGCCGATAAATGCATCTGCTGAACTATATGTAACCAACTCTTTTTCAATCGATTTAAAAT
>JALUZN010000363.1 GCA_027011835.1 Draconibacterium sp.
AAGATAAGAGTGCTCAGTTTGAGGATACAAAAAAAGAGGAATAAAAATTATTATTATAGTTTATAAATGCCACTCGTTTTACGGGTGGCATTTTTTTATTTCCTGTTCGAAGGCAGAATTTTTTGCTCGAATTGGTTGCTCACATATAAGAGCAGAATTCCATAAATAACGGCAGCAACAATTAAAACCGGATTCATAAAACCCTCTGTGCCAAACGAGAGCCGTATAAGAATGGTGGAAATAATAAATCCCGAATTTCGTATAACAATATTAAATTTATCGGTGTAAAACAGCGACAACAACAGAAGCAGCACATCGACAAGAATTAAAATGGTGAAAAAGTCGTTGAAGAAAATATTGTTTACATATTTCATCGACTCAAAAATATCGGATAACGACTCAGCATTATGAATCCAATTATAAATGCTATAAATACTTAATCCAATAAAAACCGGAACCAATAAAAGAGCAATTGCTTTTTTCTGCTTTATAAAATTTGTTGTTTCGAAATTCGGCTCGGGTTTGTTTTTTCTGCCCGAGTTACGTGCCAGATAGAAAACATAAATTAGAAAGAACAGAATAATGGTAGCTATCAGGTCGAAGCTAAACTGAAGATCGCCTTTCAAATGAAACCATTTGCTTGTTATTTCCATGGTAGCGAGGTCTTTAAACAGGCGACGAATAATAATGAGTGTAATGATTTCGTACTGTTTCCCAATGTATCCGGTAATCGATTTTGGTAAATAATAGATTAGCAAATACACTTCGTAAATAATAATAAACGAAAACGGAGTGTAAATAGCTCCAATGGGGTTGGTTAATAAATTGGTATCTGTTTCAATGTAAATAATACCATATTTTATCAGGTAGATAGTTATCAGATGAATGATGAAACTGATTATTGCAATTATAACAATCAATTTTTCGCCTTTCTCTTTTGTCTCTTCCGAGAGTAATTTCGAATGAAGATAGTTGTATGTTGTATGTTTTTTATTCAGTTGTGTCATTTTCATTCCTTTATTAGATGAAACATTCATGATAAAAGATTTCACACACAGGAGCATGGTTAAGTTGAAGCACTAATTTTCTTGTCTTGTGTCTTGGTTCTTGTATCTTGATTCTAAATACATGAGATTAAAGTGTTATTCGCTGTAAATTAGAGTGTAAGATAATGAAAATTTAAATTACTTAACGATTTCAGCAGATGTTCTGAAAACGGATTTTTAATTGAACTTTTAAATTTTAAAATAGTATCGCTTTAATGCTGATATTCAACATATTAATTTATAGTTGAAAATCTATAGAAATTCTTATCTTCGGGCCTTAATAAAAAAGTTAAACAATAAATTGAAAAGATGAAAAAGTATTTGGTTCTGGTTTTGGCCGTTGCATTGTTTGCATGCACACAAGAAAAAGGGTTTAAAATTAATGTGAAACTTAAGGGAGCTGATGGTAAAGTGGTTCTTGAAAAAAGAGTCTCAGGTGAATGGGTTCCGCTCGATACAGCCGATGTTGTTGATGGGGTTGCCGTTTTAAAAGGAGAGGTTGATATGCCTACTCCATGTTATTTCTCGGTTGTCGGTAAACGTGCAAAAGCTTTGGTTTTTGTTGAAAACAAACCGATGACAATTACCGGAAATGTTGACTCATTGCGATATGCAAAAGTTACCGGATCGGTTTCGCACGACGAGTATCAGGCGCTAAACTCGAAAATTGAAGACGTGAGTAAGAAATATATGGCTCTTTATCAGGAGTCGCGTGCAGCAAATGCTGCCGGCGATACTGCAAAAGCAAATGCACTTATGAAACAGGTTAATACCTTGTATGAAAGTGTTGGTGTAATGCAGGAAGATTTTGTAAAAGAAAATCCGGCATCTTACGTTTCACCGTTTTATCTCTCTCGTATTCAATATGGTAAAAGTGCCGAAGCATTAGATTCTCTTGTGAATGCGCTCGACCCGAAACTCATGGAGGTTCAGTCGATAATTGATTTAAAAGACCATATTGAAAAAATGAAAGCAGTTGCTGTTGGTCAGATTGCTCCCGATTTTACACAGAACGATAAAGATGGAAATCCGGTGAAATTTTCTGATATTTATAAACAGCACGAACTTACGTTGTTAGACTTTTGGGCTTCGTGGTGTGGCCCGTGCCGTGGCGAAAATCCGAATGTTGTGGCTGTTTATAATGCCAATAAAGATAAAGGATTTAGCGTGTTTGGCGTGTCGCTCGATAAAGACAAAAACAAATGGCTGAAAGCGATTGAAGACGATAATTTAACCTGGGATCATGTTTCTGATTTGGCTTACTGGCAAAATGCGGCATCGCAGTTGTATGCAGTTAATTCAATTCCCTCGAGTTTATTGGTCGATAAAAACGGAAAAATCGTTGCTAAAAACAAACGTGGCGAAGAACTTGGAAAATTTGTATCCGAATTTCTAAGTAAATAAAAGCCTCGGCTTATTAACAATATTTTATGGCCTCTCCATCAAACGGTGGAGGGGCTTTTAATTTATCCACTCTTTTAGCTCTGCAAGTTTCATCTGTCTGTCCATCGAAAAAGTGATGCTTTCGCGTTCAACTTTTTGTAGCAGGAAATACGATTTTCTGAAAAAATCGAGTTTTTTATCTCTGTTTTCCGAAAGTTCTCCCTGCTCTTTTAAAACAAACGCCACCATTTCAATCTGCTCATTTACAAGGTTCTTATCTTTCTCCAGAAACTCAAGCAGCTGTTCAATACCCATCGAATCAATGTCGTCATCAATTTTCAGTAATTCATAGAAATATTTTATCTGCCCGAACGCTTTCTTTTTGTCGCCGGTTTTACGGAGGCGCAGAATTTTCTGTATCACTTCAAACAGCAGCATCAGTTGCCGCATTAAAAAATCTTTTTCAATTCCCATTTTTATTGGTATTAAACATCTTTAAAGATACGTTGTTTCCTTTTTAACATCGAACATTTTCGAAAGATAATGGTTAGTTTTGCAAAAATAGAATATGGGATATTTCGATGATATTTTTGGAGACCCCGACAGTTTCTCCGATGGGTTAAAAGAGGGGGTAGATTTTTATATGGAGAAGGGATACCGGATAATGACAGAGAGTTATTTGGTTCGGCGCGGATACTGTTGCTCGAACGGATGCAGGCATTGCCCCTATTCGCCCCGCGCCCAAAAAGGAAATACGGTTTTACGAAATGGTATAAAAGATTATAAATAATGCAGGGAAAAGAGCTTCGGATAGTTTTTATGGGAACGCCCGATTTTGCCGTGGCAAGTTTAAGGGCGCTTGTCGATGGCGGGTACAATGTTGTTGGAGTAATTACTGCCCCCGATAAACCGGCTGGCAGAGGGAAAAGACTAAACGAATCGGCGGTAAAAAAATATGCCGTTGAAAACGGATTGAATGTTTTGCAGCCCGAGAAACTTAAAAATCCTGAATTTTTAAATGAGTTAAAAAAACTGGAAGCCGATTTGCAGGTTGTGGTGGCTTTTCGGATGTTACCCGAAGTGGTTTGGAATATGCCGCCATTGGGAACTTTTAATTTACACGGCTCGCTGTTGCCGCAATACCGTGGAGCGGCACCACTGAATTGGGCAGTTATTAACGGCGAGAAAAAAACCGGTGTTACCACATTTTTGCTCGACCATAAAATAGATACAGGAAAGATTATTTTTAAACGCGAAATTGAGATTGCTGAGAACGATACTGTTGGCGATATTCACGACCGTTTAATGGAGATTGGAGCCAAACTGGTTACCGAAACGGTTGATGCATTGGCAACCGGAAATTATGCGGCAGTGGCACAAACCGATATTTTAGCGGAGAGTGAAATTAAACACGCTCCAAAAATATTTAAAGACGATTGTAAAGTGAATTGGGCCAACAATGTGGAACCGATTCGGAATTTAATTCGCGGATTGTCGCCCTATCCAACGGCTTGGACAAAACTGGTTCGCATCGATTCGGAAGAGGAAATTCAGGTGAAACTGTTTTTTGCAAAAAAGGTTGATGTTGCTGAGACAGCCGTGCCCGGAACAATTAAAACCGACGGGAAAAAGGTTTTAAATGTTGCTTGTGGAAACGGATGGCTACAAATAACCGACCTGCAACTGGCGGGTAAAAAGCGAATGAAAACAGAAGACTTTTTACGCGGCTTCCAGCAAATAAACAATTATCGATTCGTCTAATAATCTTGTGTCTAAAGGTCTAATGTCTAAAAGTCTTGTGTCTAGAAGTCTAGCATCTAAAAGTCTAAAATCTATAAATCTAAAAGTCTAATAGATGAAAATACATATAATTATGCACGAGAGTTTCGAGGCGCCGGCTGCCATCGAAACCTGGGCACAGAAAAACAAGGAGGAGCTTACGTTTACACGACTTTATGCCGGCGATAAATTGCCTGACGGAAGTAGCGGTTTCGATTTTCTGATAATTATGGGAGGCCCGCAATCGATAGACGAACCGCAGGAGCAGTACCCATATTTTGATGCAAAAGCGGAGATTGCTTTTATAAAAAATGCAATTGAAAGCGGGAAGCGTGTTTTGGGAGTATGTTTGGGAGCACAATTAATTGGCGAAGCCTTTGGAGCAAAAACGGAGAAAAGCCCCGATAAAGAGATTGGTTTTTTCGAGCTTGAATTAACCGACTCAGCTAAAACCGATCCTGTTTTTTCGACCTTCCCCGATACTTTTTTTGTGGGACACTGGCACGGAAATATGCCGGGTTTAACCGAGGATTGCGAAGTGCTGGCAACAAGTAAAGGTTGTGCGCGGCAGGTAATAAAATACTCGCCGAAGGTTTACGCTTTTCAGTGCCATTTTGAGTTTACGCCCGAAGCAATTGAGGGGATGATTGTAAACAATGCCCACGAGTTGGAAGAGTTTAAGGGATTGCCTTTTGTTGAAGATGCCGAGACGCTGCAAAGTCACGACTTTAGCGAAATGAATGGGTTTTTATTCCGGTTTTTAGATTGGGTAAAAAGTGAAGTTGAGTAGTGAGTACACTCTAAAACTAGTAAGGTTCAACTTTTGAAGGGAACCGGCTCACCGACCGAGGCCGTTGCAGCGAATGGCTTTGGGTTAACCCAAAGAGTATGACCTCCGGCAGGGAAAAACCGATTCATTAGATTCTAAATTGCCCCATCAAACCGAAAGTTGAATTAATCCCCCCTAACTATAAAAAAAGAGAACCGTTCCTTTAAAAAGAACCGGTTCTCTTTTTTTTGCCAAATGGTGAATTATACTCAAACCACATAGCTTTTCGGGTTTTTGATTGGTTCTTTTTCCCTTTTCCTGCGGCAAATAAATCAACCATAACTACGGCTATGCTCGATTTATTTGCCTTGTTAAAGAAAAGAATAACATCCTCAAATTTCCCGAAAAGCTAAATGGATTGAGCATCGACTATTTTTTCTTTCCGTTTACGATAAAGAAATAGATTAGAAAACCAAGTGAAGCCGATATTAAAATAATGCCAATAGGAAGAACGGCATTGCGATAATACTGGTCGATTAAATCGGTTTTGGCTTTAAGAATTTCTATTATTACAAAACCAATTCCACTCATAAAGGCAACCAGTCCCCATTTTAACGACGGGTATCTGTTTGCTTCGTCAGAATCCGGTTTTGGGTGTTCCAGAATTCCAACTTTGTCGTACTGTTCGGCTTTAATTAATTTGCGGCGAAGCAGGTGGTCGGAGATAAGTTTAATAGATTGATAGATTGCAAAAAAAACTATCGCTAAAGCAATGACATCATTCATAATAAATTGTTTTAAATTTTGATTTCTGAACGTTTGACTGTACAAGGTAAAAAAATGTTGCAGGCCGGCGTGTTTTTTTGTTGTGGTAATTTTTTGAATGCGTTATGGGTGCTTGTATTGTGTTGCGCTTGCAGATTGCGCTCAGGCAGTGATTGCAGTGGTAGCTTGTAGCGGGCAACGACCATTTTTTGTTAAGCGGTGGCGGCTGACGGAGGAAGCCCCCGCACGCTTTTACAAAAAAGGGAGTTGACAAAACAACGATACTCAATCCAGATAGATTTTCGGGAAATTAGGCGAAGTTATTTTTGTTCATAGCGAAGCGAAAAACTGCGTTGTAACAGGTTACTACAATGTTTTTCGATGAAGCTAAGGACAAAAAGAACAAGCATAAAAACCGAAAAGCTATTTGGTTTGAGTATTTAAACGGAAAGCACGGCCGCCTGCCAAAAAAACAATAGATTGTTGCAACATTTTTTTACCTTGTACAGTCTGATGTTGTAGCTATGAATGATGCCGAACTGGTTGAACAGATAATTGCGGGGAACAACAATGCGTTTCGATACCTGGTTGCGAAATACCAGCGGCTGGTGGCGCACGTTGTTGGGCGTATTGTTGGGCGGAAAGATGAGGTGGAAGATATTTGTCAGGAGGTGTTTATTAAGGTTTTCAGGAAGGCGAAACGGTTTCGGGGCGAGTCGCGGCTTTCGACATGGATTGCTACAATAGCATACAATACAGCTATTTCGCATGTTCGGAAGAAGGTGCGGCGAGGCGAGCAGTCGTACGACGATAATCCGCTGCTGATAGGAAAAGAAACCGATGGCGGTGCAACGCACAAAGTGATTGAAAAAGAGGAGGCAAAGAAATTTTTGCTTGCGGCAATTGAGGAGCTGCCGGTGAATTACAGGGCGGTTTTAACGCTGTTTCATTTAGAGGAGTTTTCGTATAAAGAAATTGAGGAGATTACGGGAATGCCGGAGGGAACAGTAAAAAGTTACCTGTCGAGGGCGCGGAAATTATTAAAAGCGAAATTGGAGAAAGTGGTAAAGTCGGAAAAAACTAATATTTTTGTTGATTATGCGTAAAGAGGAGAATTTTAACGATGTGGAGAAACTGGTTGACGAAGCTTTAATTGCCGAACCGGGGTTTTTATTATCTGACAGTTTTGCCGATTTGGTTGCGCAAAAGGTTTCGAGAAAATTTGCGTGGCAACAATATTTACACGAGTTTCTGATTTATTTGGGTGTGTTTGTTGGTGCCGGCGTGGTTTGGGCAGCTATGTCGTTTATTTTTTTTGGTGCCGACTGGCATGTGTGGCTCGACTTTGCGGTTTCGAATGCCGCAATTATTCTGGGAATAAATATAATTGTTGTGTTTGTTCTGTTTGCCGACCGGGTGTTGTTGCGCTATTTCCTTTTTCGTGCTGAAACTGGAAATGGTTTAAGTAAATATTGATTTCGATTTGACTTTAAACAGGACTTCTTATAAAACCCGAAAAACTATTTGGATTGAAAACAATATTGCTTGCGCTATAAGAAATCGAAAAAATAGCGACTTACTTTTTCCATTAAATGTAAACGATCGATGCCGCTAACATTGTGCGGATGTGTAGGATACGCAAAAAAATCGACCTGTTTATTTTGCTCTATACAGGCACGTAAGAATTTCATACTGTGTTGCATAACCACTGTTTTGTCTTGCACACCGTGTATTAGCATCAGTTTTCCACTCAGGTTAGAAACATAATTGGTCATATTCGAATTTTTATATCCTTCAGGATTTTCCTGCGGCATATCCATGTACCGCTCGCCATACATTATTTCGTACATGCTCCAGTCGACAACGGGACCACCGGCCACACCAACTTTAAATGTCTCGGGGTGGCGCAACATTAAATTCAGCGTCATAAATCCTCCGAAACTCCACCCGTGAACTCCTATCCGGTCGACATTGACAAAAGGCAACGATTTCAGGTATTCAATTCCCTGCATCTGATCTTCGGTTTCGAGCACGCCGAGTTGCCGGTGCACTGCTGTTTCGAAATCGCGCCCGCGGTTATTTGTACCGCGTCCGTCGAGAGTAAAAGCAATGTATCCCTGCGAAGCCATATAATATTGCCACCAGCGAGCACCGTTGTGCCAACCGCTGTTTACGAGCTGCGAATGTGGACCGCCGTATACATAAACCACCACCGGATATTTTTTTTCAGGGTCGAAATTTACAGGTTTTATTAAGCGAGCATATAAATCGGTTTTGCCGTCTTTCGTTTTTAATTTCACTAAACTGTTTTCGCCAAGATTGTAATTCTTCAGCGGGTCGCCGGCAGTATGCAGGTTGCGTATAATTTTCCCTTTTGCCGAAATTAAATCTACTTTACCGGGAACAGCAGTAGCATTCCAAAAATCAATAATATTACCGGCTTCGGTGCTAAGAATTCCCCGATGCATTCCTTTTTCGGGAGTGAGGCGCACTATTTTTCCACTCTTAATTTCAACCTTATAAATATTGTTTTCAATGGGACTGTCTTTTGTGGCTTGCACAAATACATTTTTCTCTTTTGGGTCGAACCCGAGAATTGAGGTTACTTCCCACTCTCCTTTTGTAATTTGTTTAATAAGAACACCATCGGTATTGTATTTATAAATATGAAACCACCCATCTTTTCGGCTCAAATAATAAAACTCTTTTTCGTTTACTTTAGAGAACTGAATTGGGAAAAGCGGTTCGACATATTTATCCGATTTTTCTTCGAAGAGCGTTTTTACTTTTTCGCCCGTTGCCACACGATAGCAGTTTAACTGCATATAATTTTGTTCACGATTTAGTTCGGCCATATAAATATCCTCTTCGTTTGGTGACCACGCCACATTGGTAAGAAAATGGTCGAGCGGCTTTCCGGTTTTCAGAAATATGGTTTTTCCGGTTTTTATGTTGTAAACTCCCAGTGTTACATGATGGCTCGCCATTCCGGCCATTGGATATTTTACCGGTTTCGGTTCGGCTTCGCGTGCCATAAAATCGACAAGCGGATAGTCGCGAACCATAGACTCGTCTTTCCGATAAAAAGCAATAAAGTTGCCTTTGGGCGAATTAAAAATACCGTTAGTTATTCCAAACTCATTCCGGTGTACCGACTGGCCATTTACAATTCCGTTGCCTCCGTCGGAGGTAATTTGGACTATTTCGCCGTTTTGGAATGCAACAAACAAATTGTTGCCCTCGGTAAACGAAATAAATTTTCCTGCTGCATTAAACACAGCGTTCGCCGCAGTTTTGGGTAATTCTATTTTATATTTCAGTTGCTTGTTAACTCCATCAACAACAAAATAAGTATCGGGTGTTTTCACTAAAATATCGGAACTGTTTAACCACTTATATCTTGGAAAACGTGAAAAGTTAGCGCCGGTAATTTCACTCAGTTCATCGGCAGTTAAGAGTGCTTTTTTATCGCCCTTTTTAACGGTTTCAGCCCAGAGTGTTTTCTCGCTGACAAATGTATAAACGGTATTCGTTTGCCAGGCTACACCACGCAAAGTAGAAGGCCGCAAAGAGGTATATCTTCCCTGAATGGCATCTTTTAAACTCATTTCGGTTTGTTGCGCAGCAGCAATTTGGGCAACCAGAATAAACAGAATTACAAAACGTTTCACAGTAGTATTTTTTAATTAAACATTTATAAGGCGAAAGTAGTACGAAAGTTGAAAAAAACAAATGACAGTTCATATCAGATTAAAACGAACCTATCGAATTGTTCGCGACACGTTAAACAGATTAAGTATTTACAGGTTAAACAGATTGCGTATTTAATTAACAATTGTGAATAGTAATCGTTAAAAAACAAACTTAAAAGTTCCTTATATTTTTCTTTCCACCTAATCAAAATTAGTACTTTTGGATTCTCTATTACAAAAAATATGGCTGAAAAGAAAAAAACCAATTCACAAATTAGTATCGACCAGATAAACGCTCAATACGGCAAGCTTCCACCACAGGCTATTGATGTGGAAGAGGCCGTTTTAGGTGCATTAATGCTCGAGCGCGACGCTTACATAACCGTTGCCGACATTATTGACACACCCAGTTTTTACAAAGAAGAGCATCAGAAAATATTCGATGCCATTAAAAAACTCTCGGGGAAAGAGAAACCGGTTGACCTTTTAATGGTTACGCAAGAGTTAAAAGACCGCGAACAGTTAGACGAAATTGGCGGACCGGGTTATATTGCACAGTTAACAAGCCGGGTGGCCTCGGCAGCGCATACCGAGTTTCACGCACGAATTATTGCGCAAAAATTTATTCAGCGCGAACTAATTAGGGTCTCCTCCGAAATTCAATCCAAATCATACGACGATACCATTGATGTTGACGATTTAATTGACTTCTCCGAATCGTCGTTATTTAAAGTTGCCGAGGGAAACATAAAAAAAGAGACCCGCCCAATAAAACCGGTTTTAGTCGAAGCCATTCAGCAAATAGAAAAAGCCCGTAACCAAAAAGATGGATTGAGCGGTGTTCCGTCGGGTTTTACCGGCCTCGACCGAATTACATCGGGCTGGCAGCGCACCGATTTAATTATTATTGCAGCCCGCCCGGCAATGGGAAAAACAGCTTTTGTTCTTTCAATGGCGCGTAACATTGCCGTCGACCACAATCGTCCGGTGGCAATATTTTCGCTCGAGATGTCGTCAATTCAGTTGGTTAACCGACTCATATCGGCAGAGACTGAGTTGGGTGCCGAAAAAATAAAAACAGGCCGACTGGAAGAGTACGAGTGGCAACAACTTAACCAAAGAATTAAAGCGCTGGATAATGCACCGCTTTTTATCGACGACACACCGGCACTCTCTATTTTTGAGTTAAGAGCAAAATGCCGCCGGTTAAAAATGCAATACGATATTCAAATAATAATTGTAGACTACCTGCAGTTAATGACTGCCGGAACCGATACACGCGGCAGCCGCGAGCAGGAGGTGAGTATGATATCGCGCTCGTTAAAAGCCATTGCAAAAGAGCTCGATGTACCGATTATTGCACTTTCGCAGCTCAACCGCTCGGTAGAATCGCGCGAGGGAAAACGTCCGCAACTTTCCGATTTGCGCGAGTCGGGAGCAATTGAACAAGATGCCGATATTGTTACTTTTATTCACCGACCCGAATATTTTGGAATGACCGAAGACGATTCAGGAAACTCGCTTTTGGGAGTTGCCGAAATTATTATTGCCAAGCACCGTAACGGTGCAACCGCCGATGTTCATTTACGATTCAAAAAAGAGCTGGCCAAATTTAGCGATATGGAGACACAATTTGATTCGGGATTTGGTGGCGAAGCAAAAACATTTAGCTCGAAAATGAATGACGACGAAGAAGCTGCTGCCGGAATATCGAGCAATAACAATTTCGATAACCAAAAGACTAAAACTTCCGATACTCCGTTTTAACAACCAATGAAGAGAACAAATATGAATTTATATCGAATAAAAATATTCTTTGTTTTTATTGTTCTTCTTCTCTCTTTCGAAGCGAGGAGTATGTACATTTTAATTCCGATGGACGACAGTCAGAAAGACCATTTAAAAGCTTATGGAATTGCATACTGGGCACTTGAAAAGAGTGTTGAAGTAAAATGGTTATTGAATTATCGAGGGGGGAGTTTTCTTGTTCAGCAATATCCTGAAATTGAGAATGAGTGTACAATTCGAGGAGTAAGTTTCGAGTCGATTACCGATGCGCAAACGTCGGCTATTTTAAATGAAATTGCAAAACCCGATGTAAATATGGATGCCGTAGCCATGAATAAAGCGCCAAAAATTGCCGTTTATTCTCCGCCCAACAAACAACCCTGGGACGATGCCGTTACATTGGTTCTTACCTATGCCGAAATTCCGTACGATATTGTTTACGACGAAGAGATTTTAGATGGAAAACTCAGCGAATACGACTGGCTACACCTGCACCACGAAGATTTTACCGGGCAGCATGGAAAGTTCTGGCGGGTCTATCAACACACTCCCTGGTATCAGGAGGAGGTGAGGAATGATCGTGAATTGGCCAAAAACCTTGGTTTTTTAAAAGTGTCGGAATTGAAATCGTTTGTGGTGCAAAAAATAGAGAAATACATAGAGCGGGGTGGTTTTCTATTTGCCATGTGTGCTGCTACCGACACATACGACATTGCGATGGCAGCTACCGGAGTAGATATTTGCGCCCCAATGTTCGACGGCGACCCTGCCGATAAAAATGCACAGGAGAAACTTGACTTTTCGCGCACGTTGGCTTTCCGCAATTTTAAACTCGAAGAGAGCCCGTATGTTTACGAGTTTTCGGATATTGATGCAACAAATACCCGAAAAGTAGCACGCGAAAACGACTACTTTACACTTTTCGATTTCTCGGCAAAATGGGATCCGATTCCTACGATGCTTTGTCAGAATCATAAAAATCTGATAAAAGGGTTTATGGGACAAACAACAGCTTTTAGGAAAGAGGTAATTAAACCCAATGTTTTAATTATGGGCGAAAACAAACCGGCTCACGAAGCACGTTATATTCATGGCGAAAGAGGAAAAGGATTCTGGACATTTTACGGGGGACACGACCCTGAAGATTACCGGCATCTGGTTGGCGACCCACCTACCGATTTAAGCCTGCATCCCAATTCGCCGGGGTACCGTTTAATATTGAATAATGTACTCTTTCCGGCAGCGAAAAAGAAAAAGAGGAAGACGTAAAAATTATTGATTCAAATAAATTTCCCAGCGACCTGCAGTAAATAGAATTATTTCGAGACTACAATCTACCGGCACCAACTTTTCAGGTTTATCAATCTGATAATTAAGCTTTACAGTAACCGGAAATTCTTTAATATTGTCGAAAGCAACCAATGTATTTAGCGAGCGCTTTTTTGTATCTATCCGTTTTCCATCAGATATTTCTGCATCCTGAATAACAACAGATTTGTCGGGAGCTCCATGCTGCTGAAAATGAATCCAGACCTGATTTTTAACTGCGGCATCGCGAGTTAAATTCGGGTCAACAACATTAATCCCTTTACTTTTATTTACTTTAAACAACGCTCTCAAATCGTTTGGAACAATTAACGAATCGGCAATCCAGAGACCATAATTCTGGACAACATCGCCCGATTTAGTTGCTTTGTTAAGCAAACCATAACCATCTTTCAGCCCCTTTTTAAATTTACCAATATAGTTCGACCCGTCGTTATAGGTATAAACACCAAAACCATTTGGGTATCCTTTTCTAAAATTACCGACATACGAATCGACTCCTTTTGCCGAGCCCTCTCCGTGTGCTAAACCTTTTTTACAATTGCCATTGTACTGTCCCTGAAGATTCTTAACTAAAACCTTGCAATTGTATTGCGAAAAGGCGATAGTTACAGAAGCAAAAAAGAGAAAACTTAAAACTGCTAATTTCTTCATTTTCAATAGAATTAAAAATTAACGCCAATATTTATCGACACACCATTCATCGACATGTCTGTTCGAATCATCTCCTCATCTTTACTGCCCGGTACAGCTTTTACATATTTACGGTACGAGTAACCAAGCGAGAAATAAAACTCATTCAGAGTTGTTGTATAAGAGTATCCAACGCCAACAGAAGCTAATGCTCCGGGGTCGTATTGTGCATATTTCGAAGTATTGTACCGCGAATTTATATTTCCTTTTAAATGCCAGCTGTATCCGGCCTGTCCATAAACGTACGGTGCCCAAACATGGTCTTTATTAAAATAATACTTATAATCTATTGTAATCGGCATAAACATCTCATCGGTAAATTCTACTCCCAGCGAACCGGTTAAAACATGCCTGTCTAAACGGTAACCAATTCGAAAATTTGCTACTGTTCGCATAATAAACTCATCGGTTAGTGTTTGCGATGGATTTACGGCAACTTCCAAACCGGCAATAACTCTATTTTGCATTCGCAAAATAGAAAACTTCGGTTCTGCAGCATCGGGAGTAGCTGCTTTTTCTTTTTTGTTTAAAATAGTTTCTGATTCGTTGGCCGCATAAGTGATAAATGCCGACATAAAAAAAAGGAACAATAAGACTGTTTTCATTTTTGGTTTCTGTTTCTGTTTAAATTTGTTTTTCAATAAAGCGCATAAAAGTAAAAAAATATCGAAAACAAAAGGTGATTCTTATCAGCAATTCATCAATTATTCGATGTATATATTCGAGGTTTAAAAAATGGATAATAGAATGGTAGGAATAAACGTCGTGTGTTTAAAAAAAAGCCACCCGTCAAACAACGGATGGCTTCTTTATACTTACTGTTTCAAATGTTGTTATTACAGTTGTTGATAAATATGCCAAGAAAGGTTAGTATAGTATTGGTATGCTATTTTAAACACCCATTTACCATTATCGTCTCTATAGCAGTAATTAAAAACTCCACCTGGACTACCAGGACCATCATAATTATCGAGTTGTTTAAACTGATCAGGATCGTCGCTTTTAGTAATTGTTACGTAATAAGCATTCTCATGCCCATCAATAGTTTCTGCTGTCTGACTAACTTCGAACTCAACATTTCCCCAACCAGCATAAGAGTATTGAGTAACAAGACCTGTTGAAGAAGTTGTTAGCAACATTGTTTCAGTAGGAACATATCCTGAGAAATCATTTGATCCATGATACCACCACTGTCCAGAAAGTGCATAGTTTCCGTGGTATAAATTATATACACCCACTTTAATATACTGTGTTCCAAAGTTCCCACTAACAATAATATTGGGATCAGAAACATCTGTTATAGAAATGGCCATCATGAATTTATCATCGGCAGAAAGTCCCTTTGTAAAGAAATTTACAGTAACTTCTGCTTCACGTTCTCCTGCAGGAATTGTAACAGTTGCTGTTGTCAAGTCATGCTTACTACTGGGGAATAATTTAAACCCAGGATTCTCAGCAATAAATTTATTTGCTGCATCGTCGTCGAGAGATACAGTGACTGTTAAATCATGATCTAATTGCCAAGGCGACGATAAGTTTACTCTGAAATTTGCCGAATAAGACTGATTAGGGTCAATTGTTCCCGGAAATGATTTTACAATATACCCAGCAGAGTTTGGCATTTCGTTAAAATCAACAACATATGGAGTTGCAGCAAAGTCAGGTGTCATTACACCATTAAACTCATTCACGTCCTTATCATCTAAACAAGATGTTAAGAAAAGCAGTGCAACGGCTGTTATTGATACAAATATTTTTCTTAATGTATTCATTTTATATTCAATTTATTATTTACACTAGTACTATTTAACATCCCAGAAAATTTTGGCATCCATAATAAATTCAGAGTTATAAGGAACTCCGGTTTTATCGATAGCTGCTTTTACATTTTCAGAATTAATATCTAACTCTTTTTGAGTATATAACATACGTACCGGAACCTGTGCTCTTACAATATTAAAATAGTAAGAAATCATAGAGTTATCTACTGCTGTAGGATCAAGTGGGTCGGGATATCCTGTTCTGCGGAAATCGGCCCATGTTTCGTAATGGTAAAGACCAACACCGGCAATATATTTTTGATACATAATAGAACGAACAGGATTTGAAGCATCCCAGGCAGCAGGACCTTTTAATGTTCCTTCGGCACCCATATACTTGTCTAAAAGAGGAGCAGTATCCTCAACTCCTGCTCTTGCAGCATAGTAGTTAAACGAATCTTCAATACCTTTTTTAAACATCTCTTCGGCAGTACCTGAAACACCGGCTGAAGATAAATTATAACCACGAGCTAAAGCTTCTGCAATTAAGAAGTCGGTTTCAACAATCGACATTACAGTAACATCGTCGTCGCTGGCTCCATAAATACCGGGGCCCATTCTAATAGCAGCTTCTTTCCAGTGGTCTTCAACAGCACCATTTACACCTAACTGAAGTCCATGGCTGTAATCTTTAGAAGAAACTCCCGGCTCCCAACACATTTCTAAACGTGGGTCGCCATTGTCTTTATATAAGGTTAGCAAGAAAATATTTAACCCATATTGTTGGTTCTCATTTGTTAAATTCCCTTTGTAGTCTTTACCAAAGCCATATAACGGATTCATTTTACCGTCTTGGTTGGCAATGTATCCTGGATTTGCTGTAAGCGACTCGCTTAAGAAACCTGCCTCATCGAAGTTCATATTCGAAGTGATGTATGATTGACGATCAGCCATTTCTGCCTGACGCAATAAAATACGCAATTTTAATGTATTAGCATATTGCTTCCAAATCGTAAGATCTCCACCTGCAATAATATCGTTTTTCGATGCGATGGTCAACGACGCTTCTTCGGCTGCATTTAAAAGTAAAACTGCGGAATCTAACTGAACAACCAAGTCTTCATATATTGTCTTAGCATCGTCGTATACCGGCTGGGTATTTCCCTCAAATCCCTTAATGGCTTCGAAGTAAGGAACATCTCCATAAGTATCGACCAATCTTTGGTAAGTTGCCGATTCCATAATTTTTGCAATGGCCACATAAGCAGGGGTTCCATCAATCACACCCTGCTTCTTTACATAGTCTAAACTTTTTAGCTCATTCAAGTAAGGTTTATTAAAACCATTATTGTAGTCGGAAGAAGTCATGTTGTAACTCTTAACATTGTTCCAACCCGACCAGCCGCCAGAGTGCGCGTAATATCCAATCCAAGCTCCAAAAACCGGAAAGCAAGTTCCTCTCAAATTATTACTGTTATTAGTTGAGCCTATGTGCTGACGTTCTGCAAATTGTTTTTCAGCACCTGTTAGAACAAGGTCTTTTGTCGATTTGGTTAAACTGTTAGGATTTTGATTAACGTCTAACCACTCTGTACATCCTGTTACTCCTGCGAGTAAAAGTATTGATAATAAATATATTCTAATTTTTTTCATCTTATTTCGTTTTTAATTTATTAGAATGTGATAGTTACGTTAAATCCATAAGATTTCGATGGTGGAATAGATGCAGGAGGCGCATAACCAACATCATTATCATTACCTTTATTTGCTTCAGGATCGCCATACATATTCGAATCGGGTAAGAACATAAACAGGTTCCTTCCAACAAAACCGGCTTTTATCCCTTTAACAAAACCGCCGGTTCCCGATGTTAAGAAACGTTCAGGAACATCGTAATATAAACTTAATTCACGTATTTTCCAGAAAGCAGCATTAGTAACAAAAGGACGAGAAACGCCTCTATAGGTTTGTGTCCAGAAATCGACGTTACCATCATTGGTTGTAATATTTGTATTCTCCACGTATTCAGGATTGTCGGCAGTACCTACATTAATAACCGAGTTAGGAAATACAAAACGCTCACGACCGGCTGAAGCAGAAATAGCTGAAATACCGGGGAACATCATATCGCGTCCAGGGCCGCTTCGTAAAACAAATCCTCCACGGTATTCAGCAGAAATACCTGCAGTAAATCCTTTATACCTTAAGTAAGTCTGTAATCCGAGAATATGTTTTGGAGTAGTTTGTCCGGTAATTACCAAATCGGTACTTTTTGTTGGTAAACCTGTTTTAGCATCGACAATAACGCGTCCCTGTGGATCTCTGTCGAAATCGGATGCTTTATTTACCGGATATGGTTGCCCTTTAATCGCGTAAACAAAATTATTCCTTCCGGGACGAGAAATATTAAGTTCGTCAAACTTATCTGTTAACGATACAACTAAACTGTTCCAGTTGGCGTAGTTAATATTTACGTCCCAGCGGAAATCTTTTGTTGATACAGGAACCAAGCCTAACTCAACCTCAACACCACTGTTTTTCATCTCACCTGCATTTACAAACATCGAGCTATAACCCGAGCTGTAAGGAATTTCAGCAGGCAATGTTTGGTTTGTTGTACTCATTGTGTAATAAGCCATTTCAAGATTAATTCTTGATTCGAAGAAATTTAAATCCATTCCAATCTCTTTCGAAAGGGTAAATTCAGGTTCAAGATATCTGTTTTTTAACGATCCACTAATTGAGTGTGCAGTTAAGTCTCCGTAAGGGAAACCTCCTGTAACTACAAAAGTATTCTCAAGAGAATAAGGTAAAATATTAATACTACCTACTTTAGCAATACCTCCACGTAATTTTCCATAACTGAGAACACTGTTGTCAGCCAGTGCTGGAATTGCTTCGGTAAATACAAACGATACATCAACTCCCGGGTAGAAGAACGACCATTGTGAAGGATCTAATCTTGAATCCCAGTCGTTTCGACCACTAGCGTGTAAAAATAAGAAGTTTTTATATCCTAAAGTAACATCGCCGAAAACACCCATTGTGCGTCCTTCATAGTATGCCTGACTTCCTCCTAATTCACCTAAACGATTACTAATGTTATAAAGTCCGGGAACTTCTAATGCTGAAGCACTAACATTAATATAATGCACATAGCCAGAACGGGTAGTAGCACCTAAAATTGTTGTAAGTTTAAAATCTTCAAACTCGTTGTTTGCAGTTAAAATAAAGTCGTTTGTCCAACGAAAGTCGTAACTTGAACCATCAGAAACACTGGCTTTTTTATCACCACCGCTTGGTGTCGATCTTCCTGATTCGTGCTCTGCCCAGTACGAGAAATTCCACTCTTCGTGCGTAGTTTTATAAGTACTGTTATTTAACGAAAGCGAACTTCTTACCATTCCGTTTAACCACGAAGTAATATCCTGAGAAAGAGTTAATGTACCAATTAACTGGTCGCGTCTTCTCTTTCTGCGGTTTTTATCCTTCTCGGTATAAGGGTTGTTGTAATAGTCGTTGTAATAGTGGTCAATGTCGGCCCAGTTTGTTTTTTCCGGAGTAGAAGGGGTACGCCAATCGGAATAACTTGTTAAAGGAATGTGTTGACCGGTATTATAAATCGGCCAAAGGAAATTTGCTGTAGAGATTTCGTCTTCGGTATGTGTATAGTTCACATTACCAGTGGCTTTAAATCCTTTGTATTTTCTCGAGCCATTTAAACGAATAGCATCTCTTCTTAAGTCATCTCCTGGAACTAACCCTTTAACAACCGCATCCTGAATAGAAGCGAAGAAAGTACTTTTTTTGTCGCCGGCAGAAAACGAAAGATCATTTTGGATTGTCATACCTGTATCGAAAGCTCTTTCTTTTTCGCCGGGAATAGCAGCGTAAATAACTTCCTGCATTCTACCATATTCATCCTTACGTCCAATGCCTCTCATTTTACCATCGAATTCGTCACCATATTGTTGGTTCTCGTAAGCTTCAAATATAGGATTCCCATATTTGTCGCTCGAAGAACCGGTTCCGAAACGAGTTTGGAACTCAGGCAAATAGGCTACTTTATCGAAAGTAGTTGTGTTACTAAACTGAACTTGCATACTCTCTTTGCTTCCCTGCTTGGTTGTTACCATAATAACACCGTTTGCAGCGTCAGATCCATAAAGAGCCGATGCATTCGCACCTTTCAAAATACTGATCTCTTTTACATCGTTCGGGTTTAACGAAGTTAAATAACTTAACGAAACAGGAACTCCGTCTAATACCAAAAGAGCTTGGTTGTTTCCGGTAAACGACCGGTTACCCCTTAGAATTACCCTTTGGCTTGTATTTACTCCTGTACTAACAGTTGTAATTTGCAAACCGGCAACTTTACCCATAAGACCTCCTGCAATAGTAGGAGATTTGGCCATGTTCAGTTGCTCATCGCTGATACTACTCATCGCATAACCAACTTCACGAGCGGAACGTTCAATACCAATTGCAGTAACAACAACCTCGTCGATTCCAACAAGATCAGGCTTCAATGCAATTTTGTAATCGCTTGCAGAAGTCAACTCAACATTCTGAGTTTTCATACCTACAAAACTAACTACCAATGCTTTTGCATCCTGAGGAATTTTCATTTCGAAAACTCCATCGATACTGGTAATCGTACCAAGGGTAGTGCCCTTAACCGATACCGAAACCCCGGGTATTGGTTGACCATCCTCAGTTGAGGTTACCGTACCGGTAATATTCCTCGTTTGAGCATTTGCCACCAATGTTCCCATGAATAGGAGAATCGATAAAAAAAACGCAATTTTTTTCATAGAAATAGTTTTAAATTAATAATTAAACAGCATATATAAATAATTCAAAAATTCAACTTGCAGCCGTAATGCATCCCCCAATGCACAACCGCCAATTTTTAAATAATTTGATAATTCACAATCCTTGATTTCATAAAATGTTAAAAAACATTAACGCGACAAATTTATAAAAAGAATTGTAACATGAAAATATTTTGAAATTTATTTTACTCTATTTTCAACAACTACGAACGCACATATAACAAGGGAAGTAAAATGAATTTGGGCAATAACTTTTTGGAAATTTTCACTGCTAATTGACAATACTAAACAAACGAACTATTAATCTGGAAATTTGACAAGAATAGCTCGGTTCTGCTTTCAATATGACAACAATTTAGAAGAAATTAACGAATTCAACATTGGCGAGAAAAAAAATTGTGCATCTTTTTTATTGTTTCGAAACAATAAACATTTTTAATCGCTTTTATTGACTTTTGTTTATCAACAAAATCGTTATTTAAACAGTTCCCAATATAAACGGCATCGATACCAAAATTCAAGGCGCCGGCAATATCCACATCCCAATCGTCGCCAATCATTATACTTTTCTCTTTTTTTGCATTCGACGATTTTATTGCATGCTCAAAAATTTCGCGTGCAGGTTTCGGTCTTTTCACCTCTTCCGAAGTGAAAATTTTATCGAAAAACTCTTTTAGCCCCGAGAACTCCATCTTTTTATTCTGAACCTCTTTAAAACCATTGGTAATAATATTCAGCCGGTACTGTTTTTCTTTTAAATCGCTGAGCAATTCAAGAACTCCCGGGTAGAGTATTTTTTGCTTTGCCATTTCATCGAGATAAAAAGCATTGATCTCCTCTGCTTCGGGGCCTTTTACTTTTAATTCTAAAAACGTATCGGAGAATCGTCTCTTTATCAGCTCCTTTTTATCCACCTCATTTTTTCGGTAACTTTCCCACAGTGCGTGGTTGTGTTTTTCGAATACATTATAATAGGTATCGAAATCAATCTGTTTTCGTTCAAGTTCGAAACGAGCAAAAGTAATTTGCATCGCCAGTTTCGAGTTGGTTTTAAAATCCCAGAGTGTATTGTCTAAATCGAAAAACAGGTGAGTGTACTTTTTTTTCATTTTCTATGCTGCAAAGTTGCGTGCTGCAAATTTTTATTTCGTTTATTAATCGGCAGTTCGAAAACCTCGATGCTAAAAAAAACTATTTAGCCGATTTCCCTTCAACAACAATAACAATTTCGCCTTTGGGCGGATTGGCTGTATAATACTCTGAAAGCTCGGTTACTGTTCCACGTTTTTTCTCTTCGTATATTTTCGATATTTCGCGACAAACAA
>JALUZN010000364.1 GCA_027011835.1 Draconibacterium sp.
ATTATTAGTAGTTTTGGGTCTTGGTTGTCAAGAGACAAATAATGAGGAACATAGTTCCTTACCTAAAGTTCATGAAAAATATGTAAAATCAGTAGCCAATGTTTCTAATTTTATTTGGAGTGTAAATGAAAAAAAATCTGACTTAAAAGGTAGTTTTGTTTTTTTCTCAGATAAAATTAATAGTTTTCATACCAATTATTTTTCTAATTTAGATAATGCAAAGAAAACTGAATTTCTCGTAAAAATTCAAAATATTACTCAACGTTTTATAAAAAAACAACATCTAAAATCAATTTCTTCTGACGTTACAGAGACGGAAGCAATAGAAGGGATTTCAGCAGAAAGTGAAGACTTCTTTACAGATTTAATCTCACTATTAGATAACGATTCTGTTTCATATAATGTAAAAAACAGAATGCAGGATATAATTCTGACACTAAACAATACAGGAACAGATTACCTGTATAAATTGCACTCTCAGGCTGATAGTATTGATGGGAAACTTGTAATTGACAATTCAAATATTGAATCTGATGAATTAAAAGACAAATTAGTGGAGACTATAGAACTTGAAGAATTAGATGTTTTCAATAGTAACCAACTAATGCTTACCGAAAAGGAACAGTTACTAATGTTAACCTATTCTCTAAAAACAAATTTAGACCCAATAATTGCATTATTTTCTTCAACAAATGATTCATTGAAATCTGCTACAGGTTTTTGGAGTTCGCTAAAAAGAGCTTTTTCAAAAGTTGTTTCAGCAATTGTTACTGTTGTTACTGTTGCAATTAGCACTGTTGCAAGTGTAATAGTTGGCTTTTCTATGGGAGGTATTCCTGGAGCAATTGCTGGTGGCACAATGGGTTTTGTTGCTGGTGTTAAAGCAGCTGATTTTTTTAATTGTAAATGGTTTCTCGATTATTCGTACTGCCAAGAATGTAAAGAAGAACATCCTAGAGGTGAATTCCCGTGTTAATAATAAATCTTAAATAATATGTATTACACAAAAATTGTATCGTTATTAATTTTGTTTTCAGTTTTATCAATATCGGGCAATGCACAGCAACATATTGTACTTTCTAAAACAAAAAGAGATGGAAACGAAAAAACTAAAACAATAAAAATGAATCAAAAGGTAAAAGTTTTTTATGTTTCTACAGAAAGATTATCCAGATCGGACAGTCCGCCTATTGTGTTACATAAAAAAAAGATGGGGGACAACTATATTGGTCTGGCCGATGGAAAGCTTATTGAAATAAACGAAGAGTTTTTATTAATCCAACGTGTTGTTACAAAAGATTTAATTACAGTTCCTGTAAAAAGCATTATTGCTATAGGAAAATATAATCCAATTAAAAGAATCGCTACATTAATAGTTGCATCTTTGGGTACTGCCGTTGCATTAGACTATTCTTTAGAGAAAAATCTGGGGAAAGGGTACGAAACAACTATATTATTAGGTTCAATGCTTATTGTAACACCATTTGTATTAAATGCCATTGATAAAACCACGTTCCCTGCTCATAAATTAAATCAAAAACAGAAAGGGTATAAATTATCTATTCAATAGTATACTCAATTCAGATAGGTTTTCGGGAAATTAGGCGAAGTTATTTTTGTTCATAGCGAAGCGAAAAACTGCGTTGTAACGGGTTACTACAATGTTTTTCGATGAAACTGTGGGCAAAAAGAACGAGTATAATCCCGAAGTCCATCGGTACGAAAAGCTATTTGGTTTGAGTATATTAACGTAAAAAGACAACCGTTTTTTCAATGAAGTTGTATGAAGATTAAATATTTTTGAACAAAAACAAATTTCCCAGAAAATAACTCTTAATATTTTCCGGCAACTCCCGAAAAACACCAAAAACCGCCGAGCCGCTGCCCGACATGGAAGCGTACACTGCTCCTATTTTGTAAAGTGTATTATTTAGATTTTCAATCTCGGGATACAATTTAAAAACACTTTTCTCGAAATCGTTTTTAATAACATCTTGCCACTCTTCAATTGCAAGCGTTTCAATCTCTTTTAAATTGAATGATGGTTTTTGAGGAACTATATTTCGAAATGCATCGGGGGTGCTAACCGAAATATCGGGTTTAACAATTAATATCTCGTACTCCGATAGATCGAGATTTAGCGGTTGAAAACGGTCGCCAATTCCGGTGGCAAAAACGGGTTTATTCTCAATAAAAAACGGACAATCGGCACCAAGTTGCGCAGCAAATTGTTGCAGTTTTTCAGAACTTAATTTCAGGTTAAAATGGTTGTTAAGCATTTTTAGTGCAAACGCTGCATCGGCCGAACCACCGCCCAAACCTGCTCCAAACGGAATAATTTTATGCAGATGAAATTTTACCGGAGGAAGTTTAAAATCTTCTTGAAGGAGTTTGTACGCTTTAACAACAAGGTTGTTTTCGGGGTTGCCATCAATTTCAATCCCCGATGAAGTAAATTGCAATTCATCCGAATCTGCCAACTCCAACGCATCAGCCAATTTTACCGGATAAAAAATAGTTTCCAGATTGTGGTATCCATCATCGCGTTTCGAAACCACATTCAACCCTATATTTATTTTTGCATTGGGAAAAGTAATCACCTTTTGCTGAATTATATTTATTGAAATTAAATCTTATTAATAGACGCATAAATTGATGGGAAACGTCTTTGGAAATAATCCGGAAGTTCGTTTGTCATTAACTCAATTACTCCATTTTCAATTTGTAATAAATTAGAATAAACCCTATTATTAATGGAATTATCCACAAATAGAACGTTGTCGAAAAATGAAAAATATTTATTCAAATTTTTATAACCGGCTTTCCATTTCAAATCAATTGTTTTATTATCAACAAAGTGGCCATTAAATTCTGTTCTTACCTGAATCCGGTGTCTTGCAATCTCCTGATTTTCAATGCAGAAAAAAATCAGATTTATTGTAAATCCCTTTTTTTTAAATTTCTCGGCCCAGTAAACAGGGTAACTGTCGAAATTAGTTTCGTAGCAGAAATCTGTTTTTAACTTTAAAGCCAATTCTACTGATAATTCAAATTCTTTTGTTGTCTTTTCCCTAGCAAATTTTTCTCTCAATTCACTATCTGGCAATGAGTTATAATTCTCTAAAAAAAGTTTATCGTAATCAAACGAGGTAATATTTTGTGGTAATAGCGAGGAGGCGAAAGTAGATTTTCCGGCACCATTACAACCCGCAATTATAATTAGTTTAGGCATTTGATTTTAATGCTCTCATTAATTCCAAACTCAACGAGCCATTTTTCTTTTTTTTCTGAAATATTTCCTCACGCGGAATCACTTTAGTTTTAAGAATTCTTTCCGCTCTTTTCATCTGCTGTTTTACAGTAATACCCGTAATTAAAACATCTTTACACATAATTGCAAAATTACAATTTTTTATTTACAATTTGTTCTCCGACAGCTATTTGTCTCTATTAAACGTATTCAACCTGCTTCAATATCGAATTTTTTAGCTGTATTTTTAGTGTATTTTTTCCCTTCCTCTCCGTCAGTTAGCAAAAAGTTAGGAGGGGCTACTTAAACACCTCGTACTCTTCCGGAGTTCCACAGTTGCAAATCAGGTTTCGGTCGCCCCACGCATTATCGACCCGACCCACCGGAGTCCAGTATTTATGCTCTTTAAGCCATGCTAACGGATAGGCAGCTTTGCTTCTTGTGTAACCATGATTCCACTCATCGGCACTTACCGTTTCGGCAGTGTGCGGTGCATTTTTTAGTACGTTATTCTCTTTGTCGGCCTCGCCGCTTTCCACCTCTTTTATCTCGTCGAAAATTAAATTCAATGCTTCGATAAAACGGTCTATTTCACCTTTCGATTCACTTTCAGTCGGTTCAATCATTAATGTTCCGTGAACAGGAAACGATAAGGTTGGCGCATGAAAACCATAATCCATTAAACGTTTTGCAATGTCTGACTCGTCAATTCCTGCCGATGCTTTCAGGTGGCGGCACTCTAAAATAAGTTCGTGTGCCACACGACCGTTTTCGCCGGTGTATAAAATTCCGTAATTGTCTTTTAGTGCCGTTGCAATGTAATTGGCATTTAAAATGGCAATTTTTGTAGCCTCTGTCAATCCTTCCGCTCCCATCATTTTAATGTAACCGTAAGTAATTGGCAGAACCGACGCGCTTCCCCACGGAGCTGCTGCCACAGTATTTGCTCCAATATGGCCGTTATTCATAATGGGGTGCGAGGGCAAAAATTCTATCAGATGTTCGGCAACGGCAATCGGGCCAACTCCGGGACCGCCACCACCGTGAGGAATGGCAAATGTTTTATGCAAATTCAGGTGGCAAACATCGGCACCAATCAACCGCGGATTGGTTAATCCAACCTGTGCATTCATATTTGCACCATCCATATAAACCTGACCTCCGTTTTCGTGGATAATTTCGCACATCTCGATAATTGCCGATTCGAAAACTCCATGTGTCGATGGGTAAGTTACCATAAATGCCGAGAGGTTTTCTTTGTGTTCTTCGGCTTTTGCACGCACATCGTCGAGGTTAATATTTCCCCTTTCGTCGCAGGCAACCACCACCACTTTCATTCCGGCCATAACTGCGCTGGCAGGGTTTGTACCGTGTGCCGACGATGGAATTAACACAACATTTCGTTGTCCCTCTCCCCTACGTTTATGGTATTCCTGAATAACCATTAACCCTGTATATTCTCCTGCAGCCCCCGAATTAGGCATTAAGCTAACATCGGCCATTCCGGTAATTACCGATAAATCGCGACGTAACTCCTCCATCATTTCGTGGTAGCCACGCGCCTGATTTTTTGGTACAAACGGATGAATTCCGTTAAATTCAATCCAGCTCAACGGTAACATTTCGGTTGCCGCATTCAGTTTCATGGTACACGACCCCAACGAAATCATGGAGTGGGTTAACGAAATATCTTTAAGTTCGAGGCGTTTTATGTAGCGTACCATTTCTGTTTCCGAACGGTATTTATTAAAAACTTCCTGAGTCATAAACTCCGATTTACGGGCAAATTCGGCTGCCACAGAATAATCTTCGGGATACTCTTTTGCCACCTGCCACCGTTTGTTTGCGGCTTTTGCAAAAACTTCAATTATCCACGAAATATCTTCGCGGTTGGTCGTTTCGTCGACACTAATTCCCACATCGCCATTTTCGAAATAGCGGAAATTCATCTCCAACTCTTGCGACAGCCATTCAATATCTTCGCGCATTACATGTTTTGGCAATGCAAATCGAATGGTATCGAAATAATTTTTGTTGAGTTGTTTGTAGCCCAGTTTCTCAATCTCCGACGAAAGGAAAGCGGCAATATTATGAACACGCTCGGCAATCATAATTATTCCTTCCGGGCCATGATAAACGCCGAAGAACCCCGACATAATTGCCAAAAGCGCCTGTGCCGTACAAATGTTCGAGGTTGCTTTTTCGCGTTTTATATGTTGCTCGCGGGTTTGTAAGGCCATTCGTAAGGCACGGTTTCCGTGTACATCTTTTGTAATTCCAATAATACGCCCCGGCATATTTCTTTTAAATTTTTCGCATGCTGCAAAATAGGCAGCGTGTGGTCCGCCATAACCCATCGGCACACCAAAACGTTGGGTGTTACCAAAAACAATATCGGCATCCCATTCGCCCGGAGGCGTTAAAATGGCCAACGAAAGAATATCGGCGGCAACGGCAACTTTTATCTCTTTTTCGTGTGCCGCTTTAACCAGCTCCGAATAATCGCAAATCTCGCCATCGGAGTTTGGATATTGTACCAATACACCAAAAACATCATCGGTAAACTCGAAATCGTCTTTAGGTTGAATGCGTAAATCTATACCCAAAGGTTTAACGCGTGTAAGCAAAACGTCGTGGGTTTGCTGCCACATTTTCTCGTCGACCAAAATGGCATTTACCCCACTTTTTACCATTTTACGCGAACGCAAATTCCACATCATTAACATGGCTTCGGCAGCGGCAGTGGCCTCGTCGAGCAGAGAAGCATTGGCAATTTCCATTCCGGTAAGTTCGCAAACCATGGTCTGAAAATTTAGCAAAGCTTCCAATCGGCCTTGCGAAATCTCGGCCTGATAAGGTGTGTACGAAGTGTACCACGCCGGATTCTCCAAAACATTGCGCAATACAACTGCCGGGGTAATTGTATCGTAATACCCCATTCCGATGTAAGTATTGTAAACTTTGTTTTTACCGGCAATATTTAATATCTGTCTGAAGTATTTTCTTTCGGTTAATCCCTCTTTTAATTTCATCGGTTCGGTTAACCTGATGTTTTCGGGAACTGTTTGTTCGATTAGCTCTTCCATCGACGAAACGCCTATAAAATCAAGCATTTCCTTTATTTCATTTTCTCTCGGTCCGAGATGACGAGTTACAAATCTATCGTGAGACATAAGTTATTTTATTTTGTTTTGAAATATTTGCAATATTAGAAATCTGTAGCGACTGAAAATATGATTTTAAACCATTTTTATGCGTTAAAATTATGGAAAATAGTGAAGAATTCTGAAAAGAAAAACCGGTCACTGATTCACAGATTATTCTTCCGGGTTTTTCCCTGCTACTCAGTGAATCTGTGGTAAAACTATTATAAAACATTCTCATCGTTCTCTATTTCTCAGGTTAAAAACGGGTTAGTTGTTTTTTCGAATCCAAGCGTTGTTTCGGGTCCGTGACCACAATGCACTTTTGTGTTGTCGGGCAATGCAAATAGCTTCGATTTAATATTCGAGATCAGGGTGTCGTAATCGCCGCCGGGTAAATCGGTACGGCCAATACTTCCGTAAAAAAGCACATCGCCGGCAATTAAAAAAGCATCTTGTTTACTGTAAAAA
>JALUZN010000365.1 GCA_027011835.1 Draconibacterium sp.
AACTGTTCTATAAAGTTAATTAATGACATACTTCTATTTTTATTTCAAAGATAATAATAATTGGGTAAATATACGGGTATTCATAATAAATAAAAAGTAGCCAATTTCTATTGTATTTGAAATTGGCTACTTTTGTTAAAAATAATATTTCGAGAAAGCTAAATAAACCATTAATTAAGAGTAGAATACGGGTTTTATTTACCTATTATTGAAAAAGCAATAAATTTGAATAAAGGATTAGTAATAAAATCGACCGGAAGTTGGTACACTGTAGAAACCGCTACAGGAGAGACTTTTGAATGTAAAATTAAGGGAAAATTTCGTATTAAAGGAATTAAAAGTACCAATCCGGTTGCTGTTGGCGACCGGGTAAAGTTTACCATTCAAACTGTTTCGGCAAACGAAAACCAAGAGAAAATTGGTTTGATTACTGCCATCGAAGAGCGCAAAAACTATATTGTACGCCGTTCAATTAATCTATCGAAACAGTCGCATATAATTGCTGCCAACATCGACCAGGCAATTTTAGTTGTTACGCTCAGTCATCCGGTTACCACCACTACTTTTATCGACCGTTATCTGGCTTCGGCAGAAGCGTACCGCATTCCGGTTTTGCTTGTTTTTAATAAAACAGACCGCTACAACAGTAAGCAAAACGAATTGCTTGCTAAGCAAATTGAGACCTATCAAAACATTGGTTATAAGTGCCTTACAACGTCGGCAAAAACATTGGAAGGAGTGGACCAACTAAAAGAAGCACTAAAAAATAAGACAAATGTTTTTAACGGACATAGTGGAGTTGGCAAATCTACACTGATAAATATTTTACAACCCGGATTGAATTTAAAGACAAAAGAGATTTCGGATTCGCACAATACAGGAAAACATACCACAACATTTTCGGAAATGTATAAATTAAATTTCGGTGGTTATATAATAGATACTCCGGGAATTAAAGCTTTTGGAATGTTGGAGATGAAGCCGTGGGAAATTTCGCACTATTTTGTTGAAATTTTTAAAATTTCGGAAAACTGCCAATACAATAATTGTTCGCACACACACGAACCGGGTTGTGCTGTTAAAATAGCCGTTGAAAAAGGCAAAATTGCAAAATCGCGCTATTTAAGTTATTTGGGATTACTGGAAGCCGATGACAAATATCGTCCTGCCTATTAAATATTTACTTCTATCAATTTTATCTATTCCGAAGATTCGATAAAACCACCCCCCACTAATCTGTCGCCATCATAAAAAACTGCCGTTTGTCCGTTGGCTATCATCGCTTCAGATTTTAATAAAACGACCTCAGCCCTTTCATCGTTTAAAATATTCAAATTACAGGGGGTTTCCTGAAGCCTGTAGCGCACCCTTACAATTAACTCCGCACCATTATTAACAAGCTCATTATCAAGTATTTTATAGTCTTTTATAATGAGTCTGTTTTTGTATAATTCGGCATAATTTCCGAGTACAATTTTGTTTTCATTTAGAAGAAATTTAGCGACAAAAACGGGATAATTGAGGTGTAAACCCAATCCTCGCCTCTGCCCAATAGTATAATTTGTAATTCCTTTATGTTTTCCTAAAACGTTTCCTTTTGTATCGATAAACAGTCCGGGTTTTGAAATTATTCCCTCCGATTTTAAAAATTTACGGTAATTATTGCCTTCGATAAAACAAATTCCAAGGCTCTCTTTTTTATTTGCAAGCGATAAAAATCCTTTCTCTTTTGCCAGTTTTTTTACGGTCTGTTTATCATAATTTCCAAGTGGAAAAATTAATTTTTCAATTAATTTTTGCGATAATCCCCATAAAAAAAATGATTGGTCTTTGTCGTTATCCTTCCCCCTGAAAATAAATTTTTTACCCCGGTAACTTTTAATCTGAACATAATGACCTGTTGCAATAAAATCGCAGTTTTCTATTTCGGCGTACTTTTGAAGTTGAGCAAACTTTACATTTGGGTTACAATAAGCGCAAGGAAAAGGCGTTCTTCCGGCAATATATTCGCCTTTAAAATAAGTTATAACCGTATCTTTAAACAGCACCCTTAAATCGACAACAATATGTTTTATCTTTAACTTTTCGGCTAGCTTTTTGGCGTCGTTAACTGTTGTTTCGTCGCTATTATTTACGTCTGAAAAAAGAAAAGTAATACCAACAATTTCAAAGCCCTGCTCAATCAGAAGCATTGCTGCAACGGAGCTGTCGATACCGCCACTCATTCCAAGTAATACTCTAGGCTTCATTTGGTATTTTTATGAAAATAATTGTAAACTAAAGTGGC
This sequence comes from Draconibacterium sp., assembly GCA_027011835.1. Taxonomy (GTDB): domain Bacteria; phylum Bacteroidota; class Bacteroidia; order Bacteroidales; family Prolixibacteraceae; genus Draconibacterium. Next base: position 2,288 of record JALUZN010000365.1, read on the forward strand.
TTTTGAACGGCCAATAACCTTTGCCAGTTCCTCAAATTTTAAACCTTTTATTGTTTGAACAGATTTAAAATTGCTCAGCAAAATCTGCACACTCTTCTCTCCTATCCCGTTAATTGAATTTAATTCGGAAGTAATAAATGCTTTTGAGCGTTTATCTCTATGAAAAGTAATTCCAAAACGGTGAGCTTCGTCGCGCAAATGTTGAATTACCTTTAAAGTTTCGGAATTTTTATTAATATATACGGGGATTGAATCGCCTGGAAAATATATTTCTTCCAGCTTTTTAGCGATGCCAATTAAAGCAATTTTACCGCGTAAATTTAAGTTATCGAAAACCTTTACAGCCGACGACAACTGCCCTTTACCACCATCGACAATAACGAGCTGAGGCAGCGGTGTTTTTTCCTCTAAAAGCCGCTTATACCGGCGATAAACAATCTCCTCCATCGATGCAAAGTCGTTTGGTCCTTCAACGGTTTTTATGTTGTAATGCCTGTACTCTTTTTTACTTGGTTTACCATTTTTAAACACCACACACGAAGCCACCGGAAAAGATCCTTGTAAATTACTGTTATCGAAACATTCTATTTTAACAGGCAACTCTTTTAGTCGCAAATCTTTTTTAATTGTGTTTAATATTCTATTGGTACGAATAGCAGGGTTTTTCATTACTGCCTGCTTCTCCTTTTCCATTCTAAAATATTTTGCGTTACGTTGCGAAAGTTTTAATAAATCGAGTTTTTCGCCCCTTTTCGGAACTTTAAATTGTACGTTATCAATAACGTTTTCAAGGTTTAATGGCACTAATATTTCTTTGGCATTACTAAATATTTTTTGTCGAATTTCAACAATACCCAGCATTAAAAGTTCTTCAACAGTTTCGTTTAAAGCCTTTTTTATTTCGAGTGTAAATGTTTGTATAATTGCACCCTGAATAACTTTTAAATAGTTAACAAAAACAAACTTATCGTCCTCTTCTATCGAAAAAACATCGATATCGGTAATATTTGGAGAAACAATGGTAGAGCGACTTTGATATCGTAATAGAGCGTCGTATTTCTCTTTAATTTTACTGGCTTCTTCAAAATCCATATTTTCCGCCATTTCGCTCATTACCTTTTTCAAATGCTTAATAACTCCCGAAATATTTCCTTTTAATATATTCGAGATATCGGTTATTCCTTTGTCGTATTCCTCGTTCGATATTTTTCCCACACAAGGAGCTGTACAATTTCCGATATGGTATTCCAAACAAACCTTATACTTTTTATTCTTAATATTTTCTTCGCAAAGATTATAATTACAAGTTCGGAGTTTATATTCGGTTTTAAACAGGTCTAACAATGTTCGTACAGTAAACGACGAAGTATAAGGACCAAAATATTTAGAACCATCGCGAATTAAATTACGGGTTTTAAATACGCGTGGGAAAGGTTCGTTTTTAATACAAATCCACGGAAAGCTTTTATCGTCTTTTAACTGGATATTATAACGTGGCTGGTATTTTTTAATTAAATTATTTTCAAGCAACAGCGCATCCTGTTCGCTCTGTACAACCATATGTTTAATGTCCGCAATATTTCGTACAAGCAGGGCTGTTTTACGATGTTCGTGCTGTTTAGTAAAATAGGAAGAGACACGTCGTTTTAAATCTTTAGCTTTCCCGATATATATGATTGTACCTTTTTCGTCGAAATACTGATAAATGCCCGGTTTGTGCGGTAAAACCGCAATCAGGGATTTTAAATGGCTTATATGTCTGTTTTCCGATTTATATTTCAATCTAAACGTTTTCGGTAAATATTTTGAATAAAAATCTGTGTTCCACGTGAAACATTAACGCCCGAGCAAAATCAACAACACGTTTATATCGGAAGGAGAAACTCCGGAAATACGTTTTGCCTGGCCAATTGTTTCAGGATTTATCGCCTCCAATTTTTGTCGTGCCTCGGTAGATATTGATTTCTGTTTAGCATAATTAAATTTATCCTTAATATAAATGTTTTCAAATTTATCGAGCTTTTCAGCAAGAATTTTTTCGCGGTTAATATATCCTTCGTACTTAATTAATATTTCCGCTCCCTCAATTATTTCTTGCCAACGTGCTTCGGGAACCCGCTTCAAAAACGTTTGAAACGGAGTAATGTATTCGATTAAATCGAATATCGAAATCTGAGGGCGTAAAATAATATCGAAAAGCTTTACTCCCTGCTTTAATTTCGATGTTCCTTTCTCTGTAAGTAATTGATTTACAAAGCGTGGCTTAACACTGAACTTTTTAACAAAATCAATTATTTCGTAAATTAAGCGGGTTTTTTCGTGCAATAAATCTAAACGCTTTTGTGAAGCAAGACCAATTTTAAATGCTTTTTCAGTTAATCGAATATCGGCATTGTCCTGACGCAATAAAATTCTAAATTCAGCTCTACTTGTAAACATCCGGTAGGGTTCATCAACTCCTTTGGTGATTAAATCGTCGATTAACACTCCAATATAAGCTTCATCGCGTTTTAATACAAAAGACTCTTTGGCATTTTGTGCTTTTAAGTGCGCATTTATTCCGGCCATTAAACCTTGTGCACCTGCTTCTTCGTAACCGGTTGTACCGTTTATTTGTCCTGCAAAATAGAGACCGTTAACAATTTTGGTTTCGAGTGTATGATTTAATTGTGTAGGTTCGAAATAGTCGTATTCGATAGCGTAACCGGGCCTGAATATTTTTGCATGCTCCAGACCTTTAATTTTCTGAAGACCTTTGTACTGTACTTCCCACGCTAACGATGAAGAGAAACCATTTAAATAGTACTCAACAGTATTTTCGCCTTCAGGCTCTAAAAAGAGCTGGTGTTTGTCTTTACCGGCAAAAGTAACCAGTTTCGACTCGATACTCGGACAATAGCGAGGCCCTGTACTTTGAATGGTACCATCGAACATTGGCGATTCTTCGAAACCAATCTCCAACTCGCTGTGCACTTCAAGATTTGTATGAGTAATCCAACACGAGCGTTGTTTTAATTTACTTTCGGTACCAGGCAAATACGAAAACTTGTAGTGCGTAATATCTCCTTTTTGTTCGGTACATGCCGAAAAATCAATCGTTCTTCCGTCTATTCGAACAGGAGTTCCTGTTTTTAATCGACCGGTTTTAAAACCCAACCCGGCCAATTGTTCGGAAATATGGTACGAAGCAGCTTCACCAATTCGTCCACCTTTCATTTTAGAGGGTCCCACATGCATTAATCCGTTTAAAAATGTACCGTTGGTTAAAATAACTGTTTTGGCCTTAAAATCGACTCCCATCATTGTATTAACGCCTTTCACTTTAAAGTCGTCGATTATTAAACCGGTAACAGCATCCTGCCATAAATCTAGATTATCGATACTTTCGAGTGTTTCGCGCCAGAGTTCAGAAAATTTAAACCTGTCGTTTTGTGAACGAGGACTCCACATAGCGGGCCCTTTCGATTTATTTAGCATTCTGAATTGAATGGTACTTTTATCGGCAATAATTCCTGAATATCCACCAAGTGCATCTATTTCGCGAACAATTTGTCCTTTGGCAATTCCGCCCATAGCCGGATTGCATGACATTTGACCGTACTTGGTCATATCCATTGTAATTAACAATGTTTTCGAACCTAAATTGGCAGCCGCTGCTGCTGCTTCGCAACCGGCATGACCACCCCCAACAACTATAACATCGTAAAATGGTATCATATTTTTACTCCTCTAAAATCAACTTTTCCTAAATAAAAGTTCTCCTTTTCGGTCATTATTTTTTGCTCTTCATCGGTTTTATCGTTGTAACCCGTTAAATGTAAAATACCATGGAAAACAACCCTATAAACTTCTCTAACTACTTCTATATTAAACTTTTCTGCATTCTCCTTTAACCGGTCGAAACTAATAAAAAGGTCGCCCGAAATTAAATCGTTTTCAACATAATCGAAAGTAATAATGTCGGTAAAATAGTCGTGATTTAAATATTCTTTGTTCATTTCCAACAGGTAATTATCGGAAGTGAAAACAATAGAAATCTCGCCGCACTTTTTTACTTCATTACTAATCAATTCTTTAATATACTTTTCAATATGATTTTTTTGAATTGAAAACGGCTGAATATCTTCGAAAAAAAAATTAATATCACACACTAACACTCTATTTTAAAATGAACACTATTTCCCTTTTCGTTGTATTTAATCTGTTTCGACAACGATTTAATAATAAAAATTCCCCTACCCGACTCTTTTTTAATATTTTCTTTTTCGATCGGACTTTTAATTTGTTTGATATTAAAACCTTCACCTTCGTCGGTAACCTCGATATTTAATTTTTTATTTCCATAATTTGCAACAATAGAAACTTCTTTTTCTTTGTTGAATTTATTACCATGTTTAATTGAATTTATAACTGCTTCGGAGACACATAAATAGACTTTATTAAAATATTTATGCTCAATATTACATTCTGTAAATAGTTCGTTTACAAAGTATTCAACATTTTTCAATTCTGAAAGTTCCGATTTTATCACTAATATTTTGGGTGGGTTATTTATCATTTTGTTTCTCTATAT
>JALUZN010000366.1 GCA_027011835.1 Draconibacterium sp.
AATATCAATTGATGTATAATTCTCTTTGGCTATCTCTTTCTTCTCAATAATACTTTTAAATAGCATGTCTAACGAGTTATATCCTTGTTTTTCGGGGCTTTGGCTGATAAGAAATTGAACGACACCTTTTTTTAAATACCTGATGTTTTCTTTTAGCAGATCGTGCCCTATTATTTTTATGTTGTCGAATTTAAATTTTTCAATAATCTGGCAAGCCAGAAATACTTTTGAATTGGTAACAAAAAGTCCGTTAATATTGTTTTTTACTATCACATCGGCAATCTCTTCCATCCAGGCTTTATTCTCAATATTTGAAATTTCGATGGTGATTATTTTATGTTTTAGTTTATTGCTTTTAAACCAATTATAAAATCCCTTTTCGCGTTGAACCAGATGGTTCTGATTGTCCATCTCTTTTGCAAAATGAACAACTAAAATATTTCCTTTTGGAAGAATTAAACTCAGTAATTCTCCCGAAACCATACCGCTTTGGTACGAATCCTGCCCGATATAACTGAGTTGTCCGGCATCTTTTATTTCCGAATCGATAAAAACAAAAGGTGTATTGTTTTCATTTAATTGATTAATAAATTGCAACGATTCCTTTTTGAAAAACGGAGCCAAAATAACTCCATCGGGATTTAATTCAATAATTTTTTCCGATTCGGCCGTAAAACTTTTAGAATTTAACGGGTTAAATTGAAATGGTTGAATCTTAATTCCAAACTGTTCGAGTTCTGCAACTCTGCGTTTTACTCCTTTATAGGGTATGTTCCAATACCCTTTATCCGACGGTGGTTCCGGCATTAGTGTAGCAAATTTTACCAACTTTTTCGAAGCCAGTGTACTTGCAAGTATATTGGGCTTGTAATCAAGTTCATCAATAATTTTTCGAATCTTGACTCTTGTCGATTCTGCCACTTCGCCACGATTATGGATAACCCGATCGACAGTTCCAATTGAAACATTTGCTTTTTTAGCAATATCTTTAATCCGTATATGTTTGTCTAGTTCGATAATGTTCTGTTTATAAGTTCATTAGTGTTGTCTCTACACTTGAGACAATGCAAAAGTAGATATTTTTTTCATTCTACCGTGTGCGAACACGGAATATTTATAAAAAATAATTTTAATGTAATAGAGACATTTTTTACACCAATTGAAATTTCCTTTTACTATAGGTTACATTATTGCATGAAAATCCTTAATATAAAATCCATTCAAATTATAAAGTGGCGCATTATTTTCATCTTGAAAAAGGAAGGAACTTTGTTTTTTGGCACAGCCTTTGTTTTATTCATTTGCATTACCGGTAAGTTAAAGGCGCCAAAAGAGCTCTTCGAAACAGATTGTTTAATCTATTAAATAAAACAGCTATGAAAACAACAGAAATTAGGCTGTTTGCTACGATGATTACTCTGGCGGCAGTTATTACGATAACATCAACTCCTGTGTTGGCTCAACGGCGTTCAACAGGACGACAATCAAACAATACGCGAGTTTTAAAGAGTGAAAAGAGCAGAGCAGAAACTGTTCGGAAAAGAAGTACTTTCAGAGACAATAGCAGAGTTGAACGTACACCGAAACCAACTTCAATTAAAAAGACACGTTATTCGCGAAGCAGCAAAACAACTACTTCGCCACATAGCAGCAGTCGGACTTCGTCTGTTTCGAAACGAATTTTGGCAAACGCCGGAACAACAAACAGAAGCACACGAATGAACAGAGGAAGAACTGCAACAACACACCGAAAAACTATTTCACGAAACTCAAGTTTTAGAAGTTCCGGAAATTCAGGGACTGATAGGAGGCAACACAGTGTTTCGACACATTCTTCGAATAGCAACCGGCGGGGAGTATCTTCACGAAATGCCTCTGTCAGCCAGTCGCAGAGTAGAACCAGACATGCTGCAACACTTTCAAATAGTGGTCGGCGCGAAACTTCGTCCTATTCAAACCGGCGCGAAAAATACCATTTAGCTAAAAGCGATAAACGATACTCGCCAAATAGAAATTACCATGGAAGCAATAAAACGTGGTCGGGAAATTACAGGCCCGCTTCTATGAATTACAATTACAACACATACAATTATTATACAAGCTACAACTATTACAATCACAATCACTGGAATCACAGTTGGGAGAATTACCGCTGGAACTATAATAGTTGGAGAGATTATTATTACGGCTATAACCCATATTCGTACCGCTACAACAGTTACTATTATTACGACAATTATTATGGCGATGTTTTACGGAGGTTTACCTATACGCCTTATGTTTTTGTTCATAATTTCCGGAGGTATTACTGCTACAACGGACATTTCTTTAGATATCACCGGGGAGTTGGTTATGTTTTGGTCGATATTCCATTCGGATTTTCTTTCAAGTATCTACCGGCAAATTACGAACGTGTTTATATAAACGGTTATCTCTATTTCAGAGTTGGAAATCTGTTTTTCGAACATTCAAATCTGGGATTTCAACTGGTTCATTATCCCGAGCGTTATTATGCTTTCGACGATAATTACCAGGACGATGACTACTATTACGATGAGTGGTAGGCCGATTCCGGAGTTGTTGTGGAATTAAAAAACATTTACAAAAGTTGTATTTCAATATATTTTCAGTGTTAACCCCGGATAGCAATGATTTGCAAAGATATTTCTCTTGTTTTTATCGATGGTCTTAAATTTATTCTGATATTTGTGTGAGGTGAAAATCTTGCTAAATCACGTTAAATTAAAAGGGTATGAAAAAGCTTTTGTTATTTGTTTTTGTTGTGCTAATGCTTTCTGTTTCAGCACAAAATAAAACGGTAAAAATTGCCTGTATTGGCAACAGTATTACTTATGGTTCAGGAATAACCGATAAGCCGCGCGATGCTTATCCGGCACAGCTTGCACGAATGTTGGGTGCCGGGTACAACGTCCGGAACTTTGGATTCTCGGGGCGCACAATGTTGCAAAATGGTAATTATCCGTATATGAAAGAGGAGATGTTTTTCGATGCCATTAAATGGAATCCCGACTTAGTAATAATTATGCTTGGAACAAACGACAGTAAATCGAAAAACTGGAAATATAAATCCGATTTCGAGGCCGATTATCTGACAATGATAACGGCTTTCGATACACTCTCTTCGCATCCCGAAATTTATGCAGTTGCTCCGGTTCCGGCTTTCAGCGATGCTTATGGAATTAGTAGTAAGGTGATTAAAGACGAAATTTACCCGATAGTAAAAAAGGTTGCAAAAACAAAAAACATCCATTTTTTCGATTTATACAATCCAATGCTTGGCACCGGAAAAATGTTTCCCGATGGAATTCATCCCAATGCGGAAGGCTCGGGCGAAATGGCAAAGTTAATATATACCGAAATAACCGGAAAAAAGGCAGCTTTGGTAAATAGCAAATTCCCCGGATTAAAAAGCACCTGGCACGGTTTTCAAAAATATGAGTTCGATTTTGCACACCATACGGCTCATATTGTTCTTCCTGAAAAATCGCTTGCAGGAAATCCGTGGGTTTTTCGCGCCCGTTTTCCCAACTGGCATTATCAAATGGACAGTATTCTCCTCTCTGAAGGATTTGCTATTGCATATATAAATACCAATAATCAATTTGGAAGTCCACGGGCGGTGGAAGTCTGGAACCGGTTTTACAACTATTTAACCAAGGTGAGGAATTTTAATAAAAAGGTTTCGCTTGAAGGAGTGAGTCGCGGGGGACTGTTTATTTATAATTTTGCAAAAAAATATCCCGAAAGAATTAACTGTATTTATGCCGAAGCACCGGTTTGCGACTTTAAAAGCTGGCCCGGTGGTTTTGGAAAGGGAATTGGAAGTGCCGGCGATTGGGAAAAGCTAAAAGCAGAGTATGGATTTATATCAGACGATGAGGCAAAAGCATACGCGAATAACCCCATCGATAATCTTGAAAAACTGGCCAAAGCAAAAGTTCCGGTACTTCATATGATTGGTTTAAAAGATGAAGTTGTGCCTCCCGGCGAGAATACACTGGTTTTAACCGACCGCTATATTAAATTGGGAGGAGCCGCAACAGTTGTTCCGTGTACATTGGGGAAACAGCAATTAAGAGGACACCATTTTGTTATTGAAACACCACGCCTCGGTGCCGATTTTATTAAATACAACACCAAACTCCCCAAACAAAAATTAAATTCAGCCGATTATCATATAATGCGTAACGGACTCGAGAATTCGTTTATAAAATTCGAGCAGCAGAAAAAAGCACGCGTGGCATTTTTAGGTGGTTCAATTACATATAATCCCGGCTGGCGCGACAGCATTTGCAACTATCTCGAAAACCGTTTCCCCAAAGTTGAATTCGATTTTATTGCTGCCGGAATCCCATCGTTTGGTTCAACCGAAGATGTTTTCAGAATGGAAAGAGATGTTTTTAAAAATGGACCGGTTGACCTTTTGTTTGTCGAGGCAGCTGTTAACGATGGAGGAAAAGGTCGGCCTGAAAAAGAGATTCTGCGCTCGATGGAAGGAATTGTCAGGAAAGCAAGATTGAAAGACCCAACCACCGATATTGTATTTATGTATTTTGTCGACCCGGCAAAAATTGCAGACTACCGTGCGGGGAAAGTGCCTGCTATAATTCAGCTTCACGATAAAGTAGCAGCATATTACAACATTCCTGTAATTAATCTGGCGAAAGAAGTTACCGACCGTATTGATGCCGGAGAGTTCACCTGGAAAGACGATTTTAAGAATCTGCATCCTTCGCCTTTCGGACAAGGAATTTATTCACATTCGATGTTGAATTTTTTAGATGACGCCTGGAGTGGGTTTGTCGCCGACGACGATAAAATTACCACATACCAAATGCCTCAAAAATTGGATGCAGCGTGCTACGACAATGGAGTTTTAATTGAAGCAGTAAATATAAAACCCGGAAAAGGATGGACTTACGTGGCGAATTGGATTCCTGAGATAAAAGCAAATACACGTGCCAATTTTATTCGTGTGCCAATGTTGGTTGGCGAGTATCCAACAAAACCAATTCAATATAAATTCGAGGGAAATGCTGTTGGTATTGCAGTTGCTGCCGGCCCCGATGCCGGAATAGTAGGATTCAGTATCGATGGTGGAAAATGGCAAAAATGCGACCTTTTTACAAAATATAGTAAAAGCTACCATTTACCGTGGTACTATACGCTTGCCGACGGTTTGCCAAATGGAAAACATACCATTAAAATAAAGATTGCAAACGAGCGAAATGAGCTTAGTGTTGGTAATCGTTGCGTTTTAAGGTATATTTATATAAACCGATACTAAAACAGCCGATTGTAAACTGGTATTTAACAACGGAATTGTTGCGCGTACTTTTGTAAACTCTTTTAGATTATTACTTTTATGAAAAAAAATAACTATGGGACTTTTTAATAAGCTTAAGAATGAATTTATTGATATTATTGAGTGGACTGACGACTCGAATAATACAATGGTTTACCGTTTCGAACGGTATCAGAACGAAATTAAAAACGGTGCAAAACTAACGGTTCGCGAAGGACAGGTTGCTGTGTTTATTAACGAGGGGCAACTTGCCGATGTTTTTACACCGGGAATGTACACGCTAACTACCGAGAACCTCCCTATTCTTTCAACATTGAAAGGGTGGAAATATGGATTTAACAGTCCGTTTAAGGCAGAGGTTTATTTTGTAAGCACACGGAACATTACCGACCAAAAATGGGGCACTAAAAATCCGATTACACTTTCCGACCCGCGTTTTGGAATGCTCGAAATAAGAGCTTTCGGAACGTATGTAATAAAAGTAAAAGATGCCCCGGTTTTTATTCGCGAAATTGTTGGCACCGATGGCCATTTTACTACCGAAGAGATTGCCGAGCAACTTCGCTCGATGATTGTTACCCGTTTTACCGATGCAGTTGGCGAGGCTAATTTGCCGGTCGAAAATTATGCATCGAATGTAAACGAGATATCTGAATTTGTTCATTCGGTAATCGGCCCCGAATTTGAAAAATATGGAATTGAGGTCACAAAATTCCTTATCGAAAATGTTTCGATGCCGGAAGAGATAAAGAAAGAGATATTTGAATTGAGTCGATTAAATGCCATCGATCTCGATAAACTGGCAAAAATGAAAGCAGCCAAAGCAATGGAAAAAGCTGCCGAAAACGAAAGCGGAACTGCAGGAGCAGGAATGGGAATGGGAATGGGTTTTGCCATGGCAAACCAAATGGGGCAGGCATTTACCGGAGGACAACAACAATCTCCTCCACAACAGCAACAGCAGGCAGCAACTCCACCTCCGCCACCACCAATTCCACCGGCATTAACTTTCTTTGCAGTTGTTAATGGCCAGCAAGCCGGACCTTACGATTTGCAAACTTTAAAACAGATGGCTATGCAAAATCAGATAAATAAAGACACACTGGTTTGGCGCGAAGGTATGGCAAACTGGACAGCAGCAGGACAGGTTCCCGAAGTGAATAGTGTTTTAGGAAGTGTACCACCACCAATACCCGGAGCATAATGGAAAAACAGGAAAATAAACAACCCGAAGTGGGTACTTTTGCTTGTACCAATTGCGGTGCCGACTTAAAATATAAACCGGGTACCAAGCATTTAAAATGCGAATATTGCGGAGCAACTAACGATATACCGCAATTCGAAAGTGAAATTGAAGAGCTCGACTTTGAAAAATTTGCCGCCGAAACTGAGAAAAAAGAGGAACACATTACTGCCTCTTTTGTTAAATGCAGCAGTTGCGGGGCCTCGTCGACTTTAGAGCCCAATGTTACTTCGGCAAGTTGCCCGTATTGTGCCACTCCATTGGTG
>JALUZN010000367.1 GCA_027011835.1 Draconibacterium sp.
GTTTACCCCTATCAATAGAAGAACTTTTGTTTTTATTGGTAGGTGAAAACGATGTTTTAACAGAGTACCCAACGCAAACCATTTTAAACGGTGGGTATGACTTTTGGGCGCAGGTAACAACCCCGGCGAAGGCGTTAACCATTGCGGCAGCGTTGAAGTTGGCGCAGACGCCGACGAAGTTACAAGGAAGGACAATAACCGGGCATTTCTCGGTATTCGAGGAATTCCGGTTCCTTGGGTCACTTGATCATGAAGAAATCTGGATTTTATTGCTAAATAGGAAGAATAAACCAATAAGAAAAGTAAAAATCGGAGAAGGTGATGTTTCAGGGGTAGCGGTTGATGCCGCACGAATTATGCGCCACATCTTTATGTCTGGTGCTAGTTCATTTATTTTCGTGCATAATCACCCATCTGGGAACCCGGAAGCGAGCAGACAAGATTTTAACACGAAAAATAAATTTGTCGAAATAGGCAATTTAATTGATTGCCCTTTGCTTGATAGTGTAATTATTACGCAAGAAGGGGCAAGCCAATTTTAAAATAAAAATTATGAAAAATATCCGAGCAAAAAGCAAAAAATACGAAGAAGCAAAAAAGGTTCTCCGAGACGCATGTATAAAGAAAATTATCGAGCTGGCACGGGGCGACATAGAGAGAGGTATAGCGGACAATTTCACGCTTGCAATGGGAACGTGGTTTTTTAAAAAAGCGGACGATATATTGTACAATTACAAAAATAGCAAAATAGAATGTATATTGGATGAATTTGACCACTTGCATTTGTCGGGTGAAGGAATCCGAGTAACTAAGAATGAAATTGTAACACATTGGTAATATTGCCAAAGAATTAAAAATTAATATTATGAAGCTAGATAATATAAAAGTTTTATTTGAGACCAAAGGGTTGGCCGAGACAGTAAATACAAGACTGTCAGAGCAACCGGGTATAAATTACAATAACCGTTAACAAATCGTTAACAGTCTGCCGTTTGGATTACATGCGCTTTTATTTTAACTTTGTAATCCAACGACAGATAAAGTCATTTTTTTAACAAAACCATTTTTATTATGCACAATTAATTAAGTCATTTCTCCGAGTGAATACGCCGGCGCACCGGTATTAAAGTAGTGATCGGAGAAAGTAACGTAGCCAAGTCCGAAAGGGAGCGGTGAAATTTGCGGGGTTCGATTCCCTGCCTTGGCTCTATTTCTTAATTTTAAACATTTTCAAATGAAAAATCTAAAAAGAAAACGATACTATTTTATAAAGTTTGCATTTTTTGTAAATAACAATAGCTATGCCTTCGTGCAGGACATCGAACTCGTTCAAAATAAACGCGGGAAATTCAATTTCCGCGGCACGTCTGCCTATGTAGTAAATGGTAGGCGCATGACGGAAGAAGAAGCAAGGAATAAACTCAAAGCTGCCGGTTTCGTTGAGGTATCTGAAAACTTCAAAATTGACGAAGAGTCATGCTTAAAGAAAGGGGCTACGAGGGAATGGGTGGAAGACTATTTCCTACATAATCCAAAAGAGATATATCCAAACCCGTATTGGTACAATGAATTCAGGGAGTTGCTAAAGAAAGAACTTGAAAGAGTTGGAGAGTCCGATTCGTTCGACGAAATTGTCAGGACAGGAGGAGTTAGTAAAGACATCCAGATTCAGACACTAGACGACAACTTCGCGGGTGTGTCGTCATTGGACGAAATTGACGAGTTCTGGGTGGACAACCCGGGCAGGAATTACGGAAGAGGTGAATATCCGGTTCTTTACGGATTTGAAGCCCATTGGAACGCCCGAGCGAAAGAGTTGGAATACACGTTCTTTTTTCAAGGAGAGCAAGAGGGTGAACCTGTATTAGAGTC
>JALUZN010000368.1 GCA_027011835.1 Draconibacterium sp.
CATTAACAGGAATTTTATAAAGAATAATATAACCGTTCCGTTTCCTCAAATGGATGTGTATCTAAAACAAAAGAAATAATACAGTAGTAATACGAAAAGTTGTTGCATTGATTCCGGTAACCATCGGAAGTCAAACGCACCATACACAACCATTGGCTTTATAAACAAACAAAAATAGAACGATGAAAAATTTCATTTTACTCTTAACAATTTCATTTATATCTTTACCATCGTTTGCACAGTATACCAAATTTGTATGGGATACAATTACATTTGAAGAGCCATACGAATATTTAAAAATTGATACGTCAAGCCGTAATATTTGGCAAATAGGAGAACCAAACAAAATTTTCTTCGATAGTGCATTTTCAACAAATAATGCGATTGTAACAGACACTTTAAATAACTATCCAGTAAACAATTACTCGTTTTTCGATTTATATATTGGCCTCTACAACAATCCTTGGTATTATTTCAGCAATTTTATTGAAATAAAACACAAATTTGATACCGACACGTTAAAAGACGGAGGATATATTACGGTTTCGTATGACAATGGACAAACCTGGATGAACATAATACATGACACTTCATATACATTCGGAGTACCTCCAAATCAAGAAAATTGGTTTTTGGAAAAGTTATATTCTGATACCGATACTTTATTTAACGGAGAATACGGATTTTCAGGCAATTCTAATGGCTGGATTACAACAAAATTTAGTTGGTTCGATATACCTTCTTCGGTAAAGAGTTTGCATTCACTGGGCGATACTATGATTATTCGCTTTAACTTTATAAGCGATAATTTTGAAACAAATAATGAAGGCTGGATGATTGATAACATTAAATTGTACTCGGTTGATTTGGGTGGAGGTGTTGATGAAATAAAACCGTTGGAGTTCAGTATTTATCCAAATCCTATGAACCAAACAACAACGATTAAACTAAATAACTATAGCAAAATCGAACTTAGTATTCTCGACATTCAAGGACAAATTGTAAGTAAAACCAAATATTTTAACAATCAATCTATTCGCATTAACAGAGGCAAACTCAATTCGGGGATCTATTTTGTAAAAATAAGAAAGGATAAAAATTTAGTAGGAATTAAAAAGTTAATAGTCGAATAAATACGCTCCACAACCGTTCACGTTCTTCGGAATTAATATAAATAAAATCTGTTACCTGATTTGGATAAATTCTGATACACTTTGAAGTTATTTAATTTTTTCGACAAGTAGTTTATCTAGAATAAAATCCGATGTTTTAATGGCTCCTGAATCATTAAAATGCATTGCATCTTTCCAGTTCAACTCATCGTGAATAATTGATTCCGGCAGAATAATAATGTCTCCTAAAGATTTATAATAATCGAACAACAAAGGCTTTTTTAAGTTAGACCCGGATTCGGGAAGATATAGAAATAGAATCTTACAACTGTTTTGCTTAGCAAGAGACACAATTTTTTCGAGGTAGTGTTTCGAGTAATTCAGCTCAATTTTTCTTATTAAACTATTTTTGTGTGAAGCAAGCCGCTTTTCCCAAATGTTTCTATTCTCTTTTAAAACACTGTTTAAAACTTTTCGTGTTGAATGGCGATATCCAAACGGCGAGAATTTTTGCGGAGATGTATTATTGGCATTAAAAACCAAATGTTTAACATACTCAAACCGAACTGTTATTCCTTTCCAAATATTTGAAATATAGCGTTGATTGAATAGAACAAATGAATTAAGAAGGTCGGTTGTGCTTGCTAAATAAGGGAAAACAGGATGACTCTTTTTGGGTTCGTCTTCATAAACTTCAATAACAGCAATTTTTGGTTTCTTATTCTCAAACAAATCTTTTAACATAACATACTGAATATCGCGACCACGCCTGCAATATCCAAAATTGACAACAGAAATATTCTCACCGTTTTTTTTATTAAGCTCTTTTTCTATCAGCCCATCCATAATTGCACAACCCGTTTGCGAAGCGCCCGAAAAAACAACATCAACATTTCTGTTATCGATAAAAATGCGGTTATAAATCCAACTTGCTTTATTATCGCACTCGCCTTTTACAAAGTTGTAACTAAATTTTTTTTCAACCGGAACAAGAAAAAGAGCTACAATTCCAATAAATAAAGGAATAAAAAAGATTACAATATGTTTTATAAATTGTTTCATTTTAAAACTGAAAATAGATAAAGCTGGGTGCAGCGTTTATAACTCCGAAGAATAAAATCGCCATAAAAACCACATAATAAAAACTCCAACGTACCGGTTTTGGCGAATTCTCCAATAAATCGGCAAAGGTTCTTTCCCCAATAAAAAGTTCGATAATTATAAATACCGGAAAAACAAAAACCAACACCCTTCCTTGTTCAGTAAAATTTCCATTTTCGAAAATCAGCCTGAGAAAACCTGTTAAGTTTTCTGCATCAGCCGAAAAAATTGTTGCTGTTAAGTTTTGCAAGTGCGTTAACGATTCTGCCCTAAAAAACAGCCACGATAAATTAACCAAAATAAAAGTAAGCATGAATCCTGAAACACTTTTTACCCCTTTATTTATATGTATCAGTCTCGAAACCTGTTGTTCAATAATATAAAACAGTCCGTGAATTCCTCCCCATAAAACGAATGTAATGTTTGCACCGTGCCAAAGTCCCGAAACTAAAAATGTTATTAAAATATTTCGTTTGTGATGATTGCCTTTTGATCCTCCCATCGGGATATAAACATAATCGCGAAACCAGGTTGATAGCGAGATGTGCCACCTGTGCCAGAAATTGTGAAATGAATTTGCAAAATACGGCGTACGGAAATTTATCATCAACTCAATTGAAAACAGCCGGGCAGTGCCAATGGCAATATCGGAGTAGCCCGAGAAATCGCTGTAAATTTGAAAACCGAAAAGAAAGGTTGCAAAAACAACTCCCCACCCTGTAAAATTATTTGGATTTGCATAAACCGAATCAACAATTACCGAAAGTTGGTCGGCAATTACCATTTTTTTAAATAACCCCCACAAAATTAATTTTAGTCCCGAGGTTGCTTGTGGGTATGAAAAAACAGGTTTCTTTTCGAACTGAGGAATTAGTTTGGCAGCCCGCTCAATTGGGCCTGCAACAAGTTGTGGGAAAAATGCAACAAACGTAAAAAATGTAAGCGCCGAATTTGTAGGCTCAATTTTACGTTTATAAATGTCGATGGTGTAGCTCAGTGTTTGAAAAGTGTAAAAACTAATTCCCACCGGCAAAATAATGTGCAGCGTACTCCAGTGGCTTTCGGTAGTAAAAACCCCAATTAAACTTTGAATTGAGTCGATAAAAAAGTTGAAATATTTAAAAACAAAAAGAATCCCGATATTTACAAATATGCTAATTAACAAAAGCATTTTTCGTCTCTTTTTGTCGGCCGATTTAAAAATTAGTTGCCCGATAAAAAAATCGGTTGCCGAACTAATAATTATAAGAATCAGAAACCTCCAGTCCCACCAACCATAGAAAACATAGCTGCTTATTAGCAAAACTACTTTTCCCCACAAACTTGAAAAACCGGATATTTTCCAAAACAGGAGAAATGTGATGAATAAAAAAACAAAAAATGATATTGAGTTGAAAAACATTATTTTTCAATTTCATTAGTTGCTTTCAATTACCTGTCCTTTTTCGCGGTACAAATCTATTTTACCGTCGAGTAGCACAGCAATTACAGTAACCTCTTTATCGAGCACCTCTTCGGGAACGTCGATATAAACAATGCCGGGAACTGCGCTCCAGTACGCTTTCATTTTTACATCCCAGTTTAGTTTTGTGCCGTTGCCAACCACCCACATCCGGTTAATTTTATTTTTAATTCCCTTTAAAACAAGCGAACCGTTTGGTTTATGCGGAACAAAAAGATAGAGAATATCGCCTTTTTGATTAAGCGTGGTTGGTCCATAATAATGTTCGTAAGGGATTCCGGCGCGTGTTCCGTAAATGGCTTCGGCGTGTTTGTTTGTCCAGCGCCCCAACTCTTTTAAGATATTTACCTGCTCGTCGGGGATGGCTCCGTCGGGTTTTGGTCCAATATCGAGCAATAAATTTCCGCCTTTATTTATACAATCGATAAAAATACGGATAACCTGATTGGGCGTTTTATAGTTGTGGTCGTTGCCCTGATATCCCCAACTGTCGTTCATGGTCATACACAACTCCCAATACCGGTTGTTTGGGCGCGTAATCGGCAAACCTTGCTCGGGTGTTGCATAGTCGCCATATCCCTGAATACGACTGTTCAGAATCACTTTTGGGTCCCAACTGCGCAAACTGTCGCTTAACTCTTTTGCTTTCCACTTTTCTGCCGACTGTTCCCAGTCGCCATCGAACCAATACAAATCGGGGTTGTATTTTTTTGTTAACTCTTCGAGCTGACAAAAGTTAAAATCGACAAACCGTGCCCATTTTACCGAATCGGTTGTATATCGTTTTTCAACCTTTGTTTTGTTCGGATAATCGGGGTGCGACCAGTCGAGCAACGAGTAATAAAGCCCCACTTTTATATCGTTTTTACGCAGTTCGTTTACCAGTGGGCCAACCAAATCGCGCCCGGCAGGCGACTGTTTTACCACGTTGTGGTCGCTGCATTTTGTGTTCCACAACGCAACGCCATCGTGATGCTTTGTTGTTAACACGGTGTATTTTGCGCCACTCTCTTTAAACAACTTCGCCCACTGGTCGGGGTGATAATTATTAGCCGTAAACTTTTTTATCTGCTTCATATAATCGTCGTACGAAATGTAACCGTTAAAAAACGACCAGCTTTCGTCGATTCCGTTTACCGAATAAATTCCCCAATGAATAAAAATACCGAGTTTGGCATCTTCAAACCACTGCATTCTCTTCTCTTTCTCTATTGCGGTTTCCTGTGCAAAAACCGAAACAAGCTGCATGCAAATCAACAAAATAAACAAACCCAATTTTTTCATAATAATTATTTATTAATCAATTGAACATCCAATTCATAATTCCTTTAACGGCAATACAAAAACTCAAAAATAAATCTAATTTCCAATAAGTATTGATATATTTACAACAACTTAAAACGCTAAACTAATTAACAAAAATGAAAAAACTTACACTTTTTACTTTAATCATTGGTTTTTTAATAAGTTGCCAGCCAACCACGAAAAAAGCAAATAAAACCGACAACAATTTTTCGTTTGTATTTATGACCGACATTCATCTTGAACCCGAGCGGCACGCCACAGAAGGATTGTTGCAGGCAATTGACACAATAAATAAACTGGCACCCGACTTTGTTTTAACAGGCGGTGACAATATTATGGATGCGCTGGGGCAAAGAGAGAGCCGCGCCGATAGTTTGTATACTCTTTTCGAAACCACAATTAAAAAGCTAAAAATGCCGGTTTATTACACGCTAGGAAATCACGAAGTATTTGGGTTATACAAAGAGAGTGGCGTTTCGCCCGACAACAAATATTACGGCAAAAAAATGTACGAAAACAAACTTGGAAAACGGTACTATTCGTTCGACCATAAAAACTGGCATTTTGTTGTTCTCGACGGAATTGGGTTTACTGAAGAGCGACGCTATTATGGTGTTGTCGATTCGGCTCAGGTTAACTGGTTAAAACACGACTTAGCAAATACAGAAGAAAGTAAACCGGTAGCTGTTTGCATTCATATTCCGCTGGTTAGTATTGGTACACAAATAAACAGAGGTCCAACAGAAGGCCTTCAAAAGAGTTCGGTAATTACCAATGCACACGAAATAATCTCAATTCTCGAACAGCACAATGTAAAACTAGTTTTACAGGGGCACGCACATTTTCTTGAAGATATCTATTATAACGGAATCCATTATATAACCGGTGGGGCTGTATCGGCTGTGTTATGGCGCGGCACACGTCCGGGACTGGAAGAGGGTTTTCTGAAAATCGATATTTCGGGCGACAAATTTAGCTGGAAATACATTGATTATGGTTGGGATGTTGGAGCTGCAAAAGAGAACAATTAACTGTAAACGGTAAGTACAACTTTTCGTGCCCCGCCAAAGTTACGGAATTCGCAAAAATAGATGCCCTGCCAAATTCCCATGTTAAGTTGGTGGTTTGTAATTGGAATGGTAACCTCGGCACCAATAACCGACGACTTTAAATGTGCCGGCATATCGTCGCTCCCCTCGTAGGTGTGTATATATACCGAATCGTTTTCAGGAATCATTTTATTCATAAAACTTTCGAAATCAGTTCGCACAGTTGGATCGGCATTTTCGTTCAATGTAATTCCTGCCGAAGTGTGCTTTACCAAAATATGCAACAGCCCTTTTTCGGGAAGTTCAGAAAGTTCTTCCACAATTAACGAGGTGATTAAATGGTAACCTCGTTTAAACCGCGGCAATGTTATCTCTTTTTGTTGAATCATACGAAGAGAATGGGTTACGACACGAAAATAAGAAGTAAAACAAATACTATAATAATGATGTAAGAAATGGGGTTACCAAAATTTAAAGTCCAGCCCAATGCTGCATTCATTTTTGGAAGAATTACCCGTTTATCCTTTGGGTTGAAATAAAAAATCCCCAATTTGTAATAATCAGAATCTGTTTTCATATACGCTAAGTTTTAGCAACGTTGTTTTTCCAATAAAATCAACCCCTATATACATCGGGGCTCTCGAAAATCTCCTTAAAAATTAAACAACTTCTTACTATAATTATTACAAATTTATATAAATTGTTGTAAATTTAAATTTTCGATACAACTGAGTTTTAGCAATATCAGATTTATGTATAATATTTTTTGGGAATATCGAACACGC
>JALUZN010000369.1 GCA_027011835.1 Draconibacterium sp.
TGACGAATTTTGTTATAAATTTAATCGAAGATATCACGGAGAAGCATTGTTCAACCGGCTTTTAGTGGCATGCGTGAGTTATAAAAACGAGTTTGGGTATAAATACGGATAATCATATTATTTATTTTAACTTCGAAAACAGATTGAGTAAATCCCAGGCAGCCGTAAACGAACTTTTTTTATCATTCAATACATCTTTTTCAAAGTCATTCAATTTCTTTTTTATTTCCTGATGGTTGTAAAAGTTACGTTTTAGCTGTTCTTCAATGGTTTCGTGCATCCAGTAAATTGCCTGCCGGTTTCTTCTTTCTGAAAAATATCTACTGTTTTCGGTTTGTAATTTATACGTTTCTATCTGTTCCCAAATATCGGAAACACCCTCGTTTTTTACTGCCGAACAGGTTAATACATTTGGAGTCCATCCCGACTCTTTTTTAGGGAAAAGATGAATGGCATTTTGGTATTGAACGCGTGCCATTTGCGCTTTTTTGACGTTGTTGCCATCGGCTTTGTTTATTGCAATAACATCGGCCATTTCCATAATTCCCCGTTTTATTCCCTGAAGTTCGTCGCCTGCACCTGCCAGCATTAACAGAAGGAAAAAATCGGTCATTGAGTGCACGGCGGTTTCGCTCTGGCCTACACCAACAGTTTCAATAAAGATATGATTAAACCCGGCTGCTTCGCAAAGAATAATAGTTTCGCGGGTTTTACGGGCAACACCTCCCAACGAGCCTGCCGACGGACTTGGCCTGATGTATGCATTTTTGTTGCCTGCCAATTCTTCCATTCGTGTTTTGTCGCCAAGAATACTACCTTTTGTGTTTTCGCTGCTCGGGTCAATGGCCAATACGGCCAGCTTTTTACCTTTATTGGTTAAATAACTTCCCAATGCTTCAATAAATGTGCTTTTACCCACACCGGGAACGCCGGTAATTCCAATGCGGATTGATTTTCCACTGTACGGTAAACATTCGGAAATAATCTCTTGTGCCAATTTTTGGTGCTTTTCGTTTGCACTTTCAACCAGCGTAACAGCTTTGCTTAAAATGGTAATGTCGCCACGTAAAATTCCTTCAACATATTGTTGAGTGGAAAGCAGTTTTCTACTCTTTTTAAGGAAACGTTTTACCGACTCGTTGTCCACCGATTCGGGCTGAGGAATTCCTTCGTTTACTTTTAACCCTTTGTAATCGGAATTATTCTCAATATGGTGGTCTAAATTTTTATCTGACATTTCAAATTCTTATTTGAATGTAAAAGTATTACAAATTGAGCAATACCAAATAGATAAAAAACAATTCTTTGGTCAATTTATAACCCGGGCAAAAAAAGCTCACTTCATAATCCGGGTTGGCACAATATTTAAATAGATTTCCAAGGGCATTTAAACTTTTGTGTTGCCAGTCAAAGGGATGACATGATGTTAATTTTGCCCTATCGGGCGGATTTTACTTTTTGGCTTAGTCCAAAAAGTAAACAAAAAGCCCAAGGCTGCGTTCGCTTCACTTGGAAAAGCTACGCAATAACGACTAAAAATCCTGAACTCGTCGTACCTCCTCAGACAGCAGGATTTTTTTAACGTCGTTATTACTTGTTTTCCGGCTCACCGACCGAGGCCGTCGCTGCGGACTGGCTTTGAATCAACCGAAAGAGTATGATCTTCGGCAGGGGAAAGCCGGCTCATTAAATTTAAATTGCCCAACGACCCGAAAGTTGAATTAATCCAAAAAAAAATGCTGCAAGTTTTTCTTGCAGCATTTTTTTTATTTTAAACGTATAATTATTTTGCCGGAACAATTACATTGCTCGTAATGCGCAAAACTGTTGTCGGATTTTTTGGGTCGTTTGTAATAACTGTAATCGATTTACTTTGGCGACCATGTTTACCGCGCGAGTTAAAGGTTACTTTTAGCGGTGCAGTTTCGCCGGCAGCAATAACTTTTTTAGCAGGCGCAACTGCTGTGCAGCCACACGAAGTGCGAACGCGACGAATTATTAGGTCCGATTTTCCTTTGTTGGTCATCATAAATGTGTGTTCTCTTTTCTCTCCCTGTTTCATTTCGCCAAAATCGAAAGAGCTTTCGGTAAACGAAACCACCGGTGCATTTGCCAGTTGTTCGGGAGTTAAACCCGAGAAGTCCTCCTCAATTGTTGCACTAACTCCAATCGATGCTTTATAATCTTTACTTCCGTTTAGCGATAAATAGATACGGTTTGAACTAAATCCGAAAGTATTGGCTTCTTTTGCGTTGTAGGTAACACTTAACGTTCCTTTTCCTTTTGCAGGAATAGTTGAAGGAACAATAGTCACTTTTAAAAATTTAGGAACGGTACGCAATCCTACAGTAATTGGCTTATCGGTGTCGTTAATAAGCTCCAACTCTTTTGTTTCAACGGCATTTTGCTTTAAACGTGCAAAGCTGAGGTAATTTGTTTTAACACGTAAATCGCCAATTTTGCGTGGGTACTTTTCGGCTAATGTTTTTTCGCGCTGTGCAACAGTACCTTTAATTCGTAAAACAACCGAAGCATTTATTGCATTCGATTTTACTGTAACGGTTTTGTTAAACGAACCCGGACGATTTTTTGGGTTGTAGGTAACTTGTATTTCACCGGTACCATTTGGTTGTACAGGTTTTCTTGTCCATTTTGGAGTTGTACACCCGCACGAAGCATGAACGCTACTTAAAATTAGTGGTGCAGTACCTTCGTTTTTAAATTTAAATGTTGTGGTTTGCAATCCGGCAGCTTCTTTAAATGTGCCAAAGTCGTGCGCCACTTTTTCGAAAACAATTTTAGGTTTTTCTTGTGCAACAGCAACACTTACAGCTGCAACCAACGAAAAAACAATAAAAAACTGTAAAAACTTTTTCATAATAATTTATTTTGGTTTGAATTTTTAAATCCTATCACGACAAATGTAATAATACGTTCTGTTTAAACTGTTAACCACTTTTAATATTTTGTTAATGAAGTGTTAATGTGGGATTTTTAGAACCAGTAACCAGTAACCAGTAACCAGTAACCAGTAACCAGCAACCAGTAGCCAGTAGCCAGCAACCAGTAACCAGAACACGAATTAAATTCCTGTATACGCCTTCGGGAGATTTCTTCGGAACAACAAATTATTGTTTAGCCAACCTGATAATTAATATTTTGCAACCAGTGGCATTTTGCGCCCAAATCCAAATGCTTTAGAGCTAACCCGTAAAATTGGAGCTGCCTGAAAACGTTTGTATTCATTCATATTTACCATTCTTATTACCCGCCGTACAACCGTTTCGTCGAAACCCAGAGCGGCAATCTCTTTGGGCGATTTATTAAGCTCGATGTAGTTAAAAAGCATTTCATCGAGTTCTTCGTATTCGGGCAGCGAATCGGTGTCTTTTTGGTCGGGGCGCAACTCGGCCGATGGTGGTTTTACAATTGTATTTTCCGGAATTATTTCACCATCTCTGTTTATAAACCGTGCCAGCCTGTACACTTCCAGTTTATAAACGTCGCCCAGCACGGCAAGTCCGCCATTCATATCTCCATACAATGTTCCGTAGCCAACTGCACTTTCGCTTTTATTGGTTGTGTTCAGTAAAATGTGGCCAAATTTATTCGATATTGCCATCATATAAATTCCTCGCGTACGAGCCTGAATATTCTCTTCGGTAACATCGGGTTTGCGCCCTTCGAAAAGCGGTGCTAGCTCTTGCTCAAACCGGTCGACTGCACTCTGAATATTTACAATATCGTATCGAATGTTGAGGTTTTCGGCAAGTTCGCGGGCATCGTCTATGCTGTGGTCCGACGAATATTTCGACGGCAACAGCAGCACTCTTACATTTTCGGCACCCAGAGCACGAACTGCCAATGCCACAACTACTGCCGAGTCGATTCCGCCTGAAAGTCCGAGTGTAGCCTTTTTAAATCCCATTTTTTTGAAATAGTCGCGAATTCCCAGCACCAGTGCATCGTGAATTTTTTCGGTAGTTCCGGTGGGGCGTTGAAGCTGTTTAGCTCCCACCTGTTTTGTGTCGACCAATAAACTATCTTCGTTAAAGTAGCCGAGTTCTTTTATAATGTCGCCGTTTTCGTTAATAAAAACCGAACCTCCGTCGAAAATAAGTTCGGTTTGGGCACCCACCTGATTGACATAAAAAATGGGGGTTTTATAGTTTTGCGCTTTGCTAATCAGCATATTCTTCCGCCATCCCTCCTGATTGTACGAAAATGGCGATGCCGAAATATTCACCACAAAATCGGGGTTTAATTTCGATAGCTCTTCCATTGGCGAAATCTGATACAGTTTATCTTTGCCAAATTCGCTTTCGGTGGGCAGTTCATCCCATAAATCTTCGCAAATGGTAATGGCAATTTTTTCGCCTTTGTACTCCACAATTTCAAAATCGCGATTCGGTTCAAAATGGCGGTACTCGTCGAAAATATCGTAGGTTGGCAGTAATGTTTTTTTATGAATGCTTTTTATCTCACCATCGGCCAAAAAGAAAGCCGAGTTAAAAAGTTGTTTCCCGCGCTCGTTCTCGTTAATTTTTGGTGCACCAATAATGGCGGCCACTCCAATACAATTTGCTGCAATTTCGGAAACGGCCACGCCGGCTTTCCTGATAAACTCTTTTTTCTCCAGTAAATCGTTCGGATAATAACCGGTTACCGAGAGTTCGGAAAAAACAACCAAATCGGCACCATGGGTTTTCGCACTTTTTATTTGGTCGATAATTTTTTCCGAATTTCCCTTAAAATCGCCAATGGTATAATTTAACTGAGCAAGTACAACTTTCATATAAAACGTTTATTTTAAAACGAAAAGGAAAAATACGCTTTTCACTTTTAAAGATTTAAATATTGATTGCAAATCTCCACTTTTTAGTTCAATTTCGCAATAATATTTATGCTGAACCGTATTGAATTAAATTTGATATAAGATGAGACAGGTAAAACCGATATTTTTTTTACTGCTAATTGTAACTGTTTTAGGAGCTTGCAATCGTAATCCGCTAAAAGTAGATATTTTGAAAAGTAAAAAAGAGGTTAAATTTGTACGGTTCGATAAGGAACTTTTTGCACTTCCATTAAAAGACACATTAGCCGAAATATCGGAGCTTAGCAATAAATATCCCGATTTCTTTAACCTTTTTACATCACGCATAATTCGTATCGGAAGAGTTGGCGATGCAGAATTTCCTCAATTACTTGCACGGTTTTTAACCGATACAATGATTTTAAACGTTGAGAGAATTGTGAACGAGAGGTATCCCGATTTTGAAAAAACAGAGAAACAGATAAACAAGGCATTTAAGTATTACCAGTATCATTTCCCCGAAAAAGAGGTTCCAACGGTTTACGTTTACACTTCGGGGTTTAATCAGTCGGTGGTTACCTACAAAAATAGTATTGGAATTAGTCTCGACAAATATCTTGGTCGTAATTGCCGGTATTATAAGAAGTTAAGTACGGCGCCGCAATATAAAATAACCAATATGCATAAGGCAAAAATTCCTTCCGATGTTGCTTATGCGTGGGCTTCGGCTCAGTTTGGCGAGCAAAACCGAGCAACAAACTTAATTGGGAATATGATTCATCAGGGGAAATTAATGTATTTTGTCGATGCACTTTTGCCCGATGTTCACGATTCGCTAAAAATAGGATACACCACAAAACAACTCAATTTCTGTAAAAATAACGAAGCCGAAATGTGGAAATATTTAGTTGAAAGAAAGATGCTGTTTTCGACCAAACGAATGGACATTGTTCGTTACATAAACGATGGCCCAACCACCAGCGGTTTCCCTCTCGAAGCTCCGGGGCGGGCAGGAATATGGCTGGGATGGCAAATTGTTCGTCAGTATATGAAAAAGTTCCCGGAAACCACGCTGAAACAGTTAATGCTAAACAACGACTATCAGCAAATTTTAAACGATTCGGAATATTTCCCCGAGTAACAATAACCGAAATACAATTTAAAGTTTTTGCTAACTTTGGGGATTAAACTTAACTAAACTGTTATGAAACAAAATCATCTGTTACTCGTTGCCATACTCCTCTTCTCTTTTGTTTGGAGTTGTACCTCAAAAAAATCGAAAAAAATCGGTGCTGCCGTAAAAGGCGAGAAATTTCCTCCCGAGCTGGTAAGTTTTACACCCTACGAAAACAACCCTGTTTTTAACGGTACCGACACAACAACCTGGGACAGACTTATCCGCGAACGTGGCTATATACTTAAAGAAGACGGGATTTATAAAATGTGGTACTCGGGCTACAACCCCGATATTACCGCCGAAGTACATCTTGGTTATGCAACATCGGAAGATGGAATTCATTGGAAACGCTATCCTGAAAATCCTATTTACAAAGATTATTGGGTTGAGGATATGTGTGTCGTTCATTATAAAAATAAATACTACCTGTTTGCCGAAGGATTAAACGACATTGCTCATTTAATGGTTTCCGACGATGGAATTAACTGGCAGCGTGCCGGCGATTTGGATATCAGAAAAAAGAATGGCGAGCCGATTTCGGAAGGCCCTTACGGAACACCGACTGCCTGGGTTGAAAACGATACGTGGTATTTGTTTTACGAACGTCGCGATGAGGCAATTTGGCTGGCCACTTCAACCGATATGAGAGTTTGGACAAATGTACAGGACGAGCCGGTAATAGCGTGCGGCCCTACTTACGACAAAGGTGCTGTTGCAATGGACCAGGTTGTAAAATACAAAGGAAGATATTACGCGTACTACCACGCCACAGCAACTAAACCGTGGTCGGTGTGGTCGTCGAATGTGGCCACTTCGGAAGAC
>JALUZN010000370.1 GCA_027011835.1 Draconibacterium sp.
TTATGGTCGTTAATTTTTTAAAAACTAAATATACCTAAGAATAATGATTTGGAATGAAAAAATAGAATGTGCCACGCGCGAAGAGATGGAGGCAATTCAATCGGAAAGATTGATAAAAACAGTAGAAAGAATATATCATAACGTACCGAGTTACCGGGCTAAAATGCAGGAAAAAGGATTGGTTCCGGCCGATATAAAAAGTGTAAAAGACCTGTCGAAATTACCTTTTACCGAAAAAACCGATTTACGCGACAACTATCCGTTTGGAATGTTTACCGTGCCCATGAGCGAAATTGTTCGGATACACGCCAGCTCGGGAACTACCGGAAAACCAACCGTTGTTGGATACACCCGCAACGACCTGAATATGTGGTCGGAAGTAGTAACCCGAACACTTTGTATGGCCGGAGTTGGCCAGAACGACATTGTGCAAATTGCTTATGGCTACGGACTTTTTACCGGTGGACTTGGAATGCACTACGGAACAGAGAATCTGGGAGCAACTGTAATTCCAATCTCTGGCGGAAACACACAGAAACAGCTGCAGTTAATGCAGGATTTTAAATCATCGGTTATTGCATGCACACCTTCGTACGCACTATTTTTAGCCGAAGTAATGAAAGAAAACGGCATTGAACCCGAATCGTTAAACTTAAAAGTGGGAATTTTTGGAGCCGAACCCTGGAGCGAAAATATGCGGAAAGAGATTGAAGCCAAACTAAAAATAAAAGCCATCGATATTTACGGGCTAAGCGAAGTTGTTGGGCCTGGCGTTTCGTGCGAATGCGAAGAACAAGCCGGAATGCACATCAACGAAGACCATTTTATTCCCGAAATCATTCATCCCGAAACACTGGAGCCTATGCCAGCGGGAGAGATTGGAGAATTGGTGTTTACAACCATAACGAAAGAGGGAATACCAATTATTCGCTACCGCACACACGACTTAACCCGTTTAATTTACGACAAATGTAAATGCGGAAGAACATTGGTTAGAATGGAAAAATGTATGGGGCGCAGCGACGACATGCTGATTATTAGAGGTGTAAATGTATTTCCATCGCAAATAGAAAGCGTTTTACTTGAAATGAGCGAAACAGAACCCCACTACCTTTTAATTGTTGAACGCGAAGGAACACTCGACGTTTTAAAAGTTCTGGTCGAGGTTCAGGAACAGTTCTTTTCCGACGAAATTCATAAGCTCGAAGAGCTAAAAACAAAAATTAAAAACAACATTCAAAACACGCTTGGCATTTCGGTTGCCGTTAAATTAGTTGAACCAAAAACAATTGAACGTACAGCAGGAAAATCAAAAAGAGTAATCGATAATCGTAAAATCTAAATAAAATGATAGTAAAACAAGTTTCCGTTTTTCTCGAAAATAAACTGGGAAGATTAAACGAAGTAACCCATATTTTAGGTAATGCAGAAATAAACATTTCGGCATTTACCATTGCCGACACTTCCGATTTTGGCGTATTAAGACTAATTGTTTCCGACCCCGATAAAGCAAAAACAATTTTAAAAGAAAATCTCTTTTCGGTTCAAACCACCGATGTTGTTTTGGTAAAAACAGACAACAAACCGGGGTCGCTCGCAAAATTACTCGAAGCATTAAATTCAGAAGGTATTTTTATTGAGTACATGTACTCGTTCAGCAAAGACGAAAATGACGCGATTAACGTTATTCGGCCGGTCGACATTGAAAAATGCATGACTGTTCTACAAAACAGTAAAGATAAATTGTTATTTACCGATGAACTTTAACAGGTTGATGCCACCAAATAAAGCAAAATAGAAATCTAATATAAGATCAAATGAAACTTGAAAAGATACTTGACAATTTAGGTTCGCTAGAAAAAAAC
>JALUZN010000371.1 GCA_027011835.1 Draconibacterium sp.
CGAAGAAATTTATCTGAGGTGTTTTGTCTTGTTTTCCAACCATACCTGCAAGCTTTTTTACGAATTTACACAATACCTTGCAAATTAAAAAACTAACAAAAAGAGTTTATCAACTGATTATCAACAACCTAGTGTATTTTTCAGGTTTGACTAACTAACCTGGTTCGGTTTGCAATTAACAAGGTGATTAATCAACATTCATCGAAAAAATGAACTACAACAAAAATATACCAGACAATTCCAACCGGGAGGAACATTTTGAGTTGTACGGTTTTTACATTTCCGGGAGTAAATATTTTATTTTCGAAATAAAAGGCAAAAATAAAATCAAAATTGAGCTTTCAAATTTCGTTGGCGAAAGTTTGTTTCATCTGGTTAACGGAACCAACAATTCAAAACGAATAATCAAAATTCAGAGAAACACCGGCGAAATTTCTATTATTGAAGTGCAAAGTTCCGAAATGAAGCTCGACACCTTCGAGACAATTTTAAAAAGCAATCAATGTACTTTCTTTGGTAACACCTACCAACTAAAACGGATTTTTGCCCACTGGATGGATAACGAAATACAGGCGCACATTCTCGAAACATTAGGCTATAATGTAACACACGATGTTTATGTTTTTTCCAATGCCATATTTTCGAAAAACAAACTTCTCGAGGTTTCCGAAATGGGAATAATAGAGGATAAAGCAAACGAAAAAAAATACTATTTACCCGCATTTGGAGTTGCACAAATAGATAATCCGGATTACGACGGCGAACGAAAATTTCAATATATAGCAGGTACTTTGAATTTTAAAAAATGGGCGGAACTTTATTTTCGTGCATTCGAAACCAACGGCGGAATTGCAATCCTGTTCCTGGTACTTTCTGTTTTTTGGGACGTGGTTTTTAGCTATGTTGGTTTTTTCCCTTTCCTTTTTCTTTTCGGGGCTTACGGAACCGGAAAAACTTCGTTGGTTGAATTCCTGCTCCGGATCTTCGGAAAAGATTTTATTGGTATTCCGTTAAACAATGCTACCCAGGTAGGATTAACCCGAACAATTGCCAGCCGCAACAACTCTATATTTTATCTGAAGGAATATACACCCGAAACCGATGAAGCCAATCAGGATTTATTGTTAACGGCCTACGATGGTTCCGGCCGGGCAACCGGAATTAAAAGTAACGATAACCGAACAAAAATAGCAGCCGTTAAATCTGCCATTATTCTCGATGGCAACCATTTACCAACGCAAAAGGCAGCCGTTCTTTCGCGTATGATTTTACTGAATTTTGAAGAAAATAAATTCTCGGAGAAACAGAGAACAGCTTTCGCTGAATTGGGAAAAATACAGGATAATGGTTTTGGTAAAGTATTGACTGACATTTTAAAACACCGTGAGTTTTTTAAAGCGGGATTTAAAGAAACATTCGATGAAAATATCAGGGAACTTAGAACTGAACTAAAAGCAGATTTTTCGGAACGCACAATTAAACATATAGCACTATTATTAACGCCGGCAAAGCTTTTAATAAAAAAACTACAATTTCCATTTGCCTTTAATGAAATAACAGTTGCAGTGGTGGAAAATGCAAAAGAGCAAAACCGACTTCTTAAACAAACCGACGAGGTTACAATATTTTGGCAGTCGTTTGCTTATGGTATTAGCAAAGGAAACCTTATTAAGTTTTCACGCGATCAGTACAATGACAACCAAAAAGAGAGCCACTACAATTTAAAAGTTGACAAAGAAACAGGACAAACTATTTTGCAAATAAAGCTGCAAAGAATCGTTCCGGAATACATAAAATACTGCAAAAATAACAACCAGCGGTTTTTAGATTACAATAGTCTTAGAATGTTATTAAC
>JALUZN010000372.1 GCA_027011835.1 Draconibacterium sp.
AGCCTGTATTTACAGGCTTTTTTTTATTTGTTAAACTTTATATTCATAATAGTAATATCGTCGGTTTGAGCCGATTCTCCCCGGAATGTTTCTACACTTTTTTCAATTCGAAGAACAAGTTCTTTTGGTTGCTCACCAATTAAGTTGTACAAGTTGTCAATCAGTCTTTCATTTCCAAAATGTACACCGTTTTCGTCTCGCATATCTGTAACTCCATCGGTATAAAGAAAAATTGAATCTCCTTTTTCCAACTTAATTTCAGCATTATTATATGTTTTCCCTGAATAAAGTCCCAAAGGCAATCCGTGCATCTGGTCGAGCTGATTAATTTCTCCTGATGCTTTTAAAATATAGGATGGTGTATGAGCCGCATTGCAATAGTTTAGTTTGCCCGTTTTTAAGTTTAAAACGCCCAGAAACAGTGTAAGAAAAAACTGATGTTTGTTTATGGTAAATAGCTTATCGTTAATGTCCTGCATAATTTTGCCGGCTTCAAAAAGTTTTGCACTATTTCGAATTATTGGTTGAGCAATACTCATAAAGAATGCCGCCGGCACCCCCTTTCCTGAAACATCGCCCATTGTAAAAATTAAATTGTCGTTATTGTCGAAAAAGAAATCGAATAAATCGCCGCTAACAATCTGCACCGGCTTATAAATGGCAAATAAATCGATCTCTTTAATTTGTTCGAAAATTGAAAAGTCGGTTTTAATCAAACTTCGTTGAATTTCGGCAGCCTGCAACAAATCCATCATTTGTCGCTGGTTTTTTTTCTCCTCTTCCGACTGTTTTATTTTAAATTTTTCGTAGCCGCTTTTTAATGTATTTAAGCTTTCCGAAACAAGTTTTATTTCGTTTAACGAATCTACTCCGCCAATATCGCCGGTCTCTTTTACGAATGTCATTAAACGGTTTGTAGCTACACTCAGCGGATTTACCAAACGGTTGGTAATATATCGAATAAGAAAATAGATAATAATTATACCTAAAACCGAAATCAATAACATTTTCAGGATTGAGATGTAGAGCGGTTTAAAAAGCTGATTGTAAGGCATTGCAAAAACAACTGTCCACTTTATCTCTTTTAAGCGAGTATAATAGACCCAATGTTTTTTGCCATTTAAAAATTTCGGATAAGCAACAAACGATCCCGATAATCCTTTTTTTAATATCCTCTTTAAGTTGGTTCTTTTTTTATTTAATGCTCCTTCCGATTCTGAAAAAATGCTTTTTTTCAATACAAATTCTTTTACCGGGTGGGTCATAAACCGTCCGTCTTCCGACAATAAAAAAGCAAATCCATTTTCACCCACTTTAATGCTGTTTAATGTATCGTTTAAATTGTTTAACGAAACTTCGCAAATTACATAACCTGCTTTATGTCTCGAATCTTCATTGCCATAAAAAACAGGCGAATACGATGATACAACCTGATTTTGATTCCGTTGACAAAGAAAAACTTTGGTCCAGGAATGTTGCTTGTTTTTTGAAATATCTTCAATTATACTCTTCTCGTTTAAGCAGTGGTAATACTTTTCGTTATGTGTTTCAAAAAATATGGAGTCGTTTTCGCGATAACTGTAAAAGTCGTAACTTTTAAGGTTCGGGACATCAGAATCGATATGAATAATTATTGTATTAATAAAGGGATACATCTTCATTAAACTTCGAATAAGTGTTTCGGGGTGCCTGTGTTTACTATAAAATACTATCTGCTGCGAAATGTTTAAAGATACTTCACGCGTTGCAACAAGAGGTTCTTCAATTTTAGTAATTAGTTCATTGCTTAATGCAATTGCTTTATTCTTAATGTCCTCGTTAACATACTGACTATTAAAAAGGTAAGATATAAA
>JALUZN010000373.1 GCA_027011835.1 Draconibacterium sp.
ATATAAAGCAGTAATAAGAACAATTGAAGGCGTGTATAAATCGGAAGCAAAAGATAAAGACGAGTTTGTTGAGGCGCAGGAATTGGTAAAACAGTTTGCCGAAATGGAAGGCCGCCAGCCACGTATTATGATTGCCAAAATGGGGCAGGACGGGCACGACCGCGGGGCAAAAGTTGTTGCCACCGGCTACGCCGACCTCGGTTTCGATGTGGATATGGGACCGCTGTTTCAAACTCCCGAAGAGGCCGCTAAACAGGCCGTTGAAAACGATGTGCATGTTTTGGGCGTTTCGTCGCTGGCAGCAGGACACAAAACATTGGTGCCGGCTGTTATCGAAGAGCTGAAGAAACTTGGTCGCGACGATATTATGGTAATTTGCGGAGGAGTAATTCCGGCGCAAGATTATAAATATCTGTACGATGCCGGTGCCGTTGCCATTTTTGGCCCGGGTACCAGTGTTGCAGCCGCCGGAAAAAAAATCCTGGAAGTTTTAATAGAAGCGTATAAAGAGTAAAAACCCTTTTTTAAAGAGGGATAAAAATAATGAAGCCGGTTCTGAAAAGGGCCGGCTTTTTTTTAAAAGAAACAATAAACCACATCGTCTGAAACAGTAGAAAGAGTTTGCAGAATAACATTGCGAACATTGTCGAAAATATGCCACTCGTTTTTTAATTCTTCGGCTACTGTTTGCGCTGTATTCTGGGGAAAGTAGCTACCCGACAATTGAGCGTTCTCAATCTTTCCTCTCTTTACAATAAGCTCAACCTCAATCGATTTCCCCTCTATTTCAACCCTGTTTTTAAAGGTATATTTTGGCGAAAATCCAAAATTCCATGCTTTCGAAACAAACTTGTTTTTAACCAAACTCTCAATCCCTTTGTTATCTGTTTCGTTTAATTCGTAAAAAACAGTATTACTTTTTTCGAGTTGATTATTAAGCAAGAACCGGATAAATTCGCCGGTATCAATTCTCTTTTTTAAAAACGAAACAATGTTACCCACTTCGCTGCGATTCGATTGCACTGCTTTGCTTGTATATTTTCCCGGCACAATTTTAATTGCGTTCCCAAGGTTCTTTAAATCGGAGTTATAGAGAAGTGTTCCATGATGAAGTACACGATTTTTATAGATATGTTCGGCGTTTCCCGAAATCTTCTTCCCGTTAATCAGCAAATCGTTCCGCCCCGAGGTTGTTGCAACAATATCCAGTTTTGCCAACGCCTCCACCACAGGCTGTGTAAACCGGCTAAAACTAATTTCAGCCTGATTTTTTGTAGTTTTAATAAACGTAAAATTTACATTCCCGGCATCGTGAAAAACAGTACCACCACCCGAAATACGCCGTGCCACAGCAATGTTGTTTTCACGAACAAACCGGTAATTTATTTCGCCAAACATATTCTGATGTTTACCAACAACAACCGTATTTTCGCTCTGCCAAAGCATAAAAATATCATCATCGAAATTCTTTAAAAAATACTCTTCGGCAGCAAGGCAAAAAAAAGGAGAGCTGTTTTTCAGGTAGATACAAAGCATAGTATTCTGTTTGTTGTTTGTATTGCTATTTACAAAATGTAATTTACAAAATATTAAAAGAGAACTAAATTTTTATACCGGCGATTCTAATTTTAAGATTTAGGAGATTTGTATAAATTAAAAAAAAGGACGTATTTTTATCTCCCTTTAAAATACCTTAGTTTTTAAAGAAGTAGATGATACAAATTGAAATATGATAAACACAACAATTTCGGCAGCAATAGAAGCAGGATTGGCAATGTTGGAGATTTACAACAATCCGCTATCCGATTTTTCGGTTGAAAAAAAAGCCGACAACTCACCGCTTAC
>JALUZN010000374.1 GCA_027011835.1 Draconibacterium sp.
GCTAATTTATGCGTGGCTTCCAACATTTTTTCAGGAAGGATTTAATCTTTCGGTTGGAGATGCTGGCATTTCTGGTACTATGTATGTTCAAATTGCATCTTTAATAGGCGTACTTATTGGAGCATATTTAGCTGACAAGTGGGCAAAGAAAAATATTAAAGGGAGAATTTACATTACTGCTATTGGTTTTATTATTGGGGGGCCATTTCTTTATCTAATGGCTGCTTCAGAGTTGTATTCAGTTGCAATTTTAGGAATTGTGATTTTCGGACTTGCTAAAGGAAATCAGGATGCCAATTTTATGCCAATAATTACTCAAGTTGTTGATAAGAAATATCAGGCAACAGGATATGGAATTATGAGTTTCTTTAGTGTGTTAAGTGGTGCTGCCATGATATATGTTGGTGGCTATTTGAAAGACATTGGCATTTCTTTAGATTTGGTGTTTAAAATTGCGGGTGTCGGTATTGTAATCGCAGGTTTTATTCTATTGGCCATTCAACCACAAAAAATAAATTCACAAATAAAAAAATAACAAATCTTAAAAGTAAAAATCATGAAAAAAAGTTTAAGCATTTCATTATTGTTTACCCTGATACTTTTTATATCGGGATGTTCTTCAAACAAAAACAAAGTTAAAGAGTCGGGGTTGTTACTTGGTGTGCAGGCCTACACATTTCATAAATTCAGTTTTCAACAAGCAATTGATAAAGTGAATGAACTTGGGCTAAATTATATTGAAGCCTATTACGGGCAACCACTTGGCGATGCCATTGGCGAAGGCAAATTCGACTATAAAATGGATAAAGAGTTACAGCAAAAAACGCTCGATTATGCCAAATCGAAGAATGTTAAAATTTATGCAAGTGGTGTTATTCGTTGCAACAATAACGACGATTGGAAACAACTTTTCGAATTTGCAAAAGCAATGGGAATTGAGGTAATTACATGCGAACCGGAATACGACCAGCTTAAATATGTCGACAAATTGGCCAACCAGTACAACATCGATATTGCCATTCATAACCATCCAAAACCTTCGCTCTACTGGAAACCGGAACTGTTTCTCGAACAAGTAAGCGAATTAAGCAATCGCATTGGAGCCTGTGTCGATGTCGGTCATTTTAAACGAATGGGAATTGACCCGGTTGAAGCACTAAAAAAATATAACGGACGAATTAAATCGTTGCACTTTAAAGATATTCATGCCAAAGAGGAAGGAAAAGCAGAGCAACACGATGTTATTTGGGGAGAGGGAGTTATTGATTTAGACGGGGTTTTAGAAGAACTCAAACGTCAGAATTTCAAAGGATTGCTTTCTATTGAGTACGAATACAACTGGGAAAATTCAGTACCCGATATTAAAAAGTGTATCAACTATTTTAATACCGAAGTGAATAAAATTTATTAATATAAAATCACTACTGTTCGATAATAAACAAATAATCAGCAGAATCTATGCACATATTTACCGTTGGAAAAATCCAACGGCAAAGGATGATTTTTAGAATACAGCAACTACAAAAAATAACGAATACCGAATGATGAATTTCGAATTTCGATTTAAGAATTTGTGAATTTGGGGCATGCAAAATATTGGTAGCCCCGGGATTTATCCCGGGGATTGTGAATGCGCAAAGCAAAAAGGTGCGTCCACAAAAGTTGCAAAAAGCGAAAACATTGCACGCACCGCAAAACAAAATATTGCAAATTCCCACGAAGATGTGCCTATGGCAGAATGATGAATTTCAAATAAAAAAATCGGTAAACTGTGGCTGTTGAATTACAAAAAAAGATAAATCCAACGGCAAAGGATAAAAACTGTTTCAATTGAGAATTAAAT
>JALUZN010000375.1 GCA_027011835.1 Draconibacterium sp.
TCCTGAATAAAAATGAAAAGATTATCAGCCATATTATTACTGAAATAATGACAAACAGATATGTGTCGTCAAGACAGATTCAATCTCTTTTTAATGTTAGTTTTTACGAAATTGTGACCATTACAAAATTGGATTTTAGCAAGTTACAAGAGTTTAAAGACGAAGGATTAATTGATATTTCGAATTTTGGAATTTCAGTTACCCACAAAGGAATGTTCTTTCTACGGAATATTGCAGCAGTATTCGACCCGCTAATGCAGCAGCCGGGTAAGAAGTTTTCAAAAGCATTATAATTATGAAACGGGTAGCAATAATAGGAGCCGGAATAACAGGATTAACAACAGCTTTTTATCTGAAAAGAGCCGGAATAGATTTTGCCGTTTTTGAAAAATCGGACCACACCGGCGGAGTAATTTCAACAAAAACAGAAGATGGTTTTTTATACGAAACAGGACCCAATACCGGTACAATTTCGAATACCGAAACAGTGGAACTTTTTAAGCAGCTCGAAAAAGATGTAAATATTGAACTTGCCGACGAGACCGCAAAAAAACGGCTGATTTTAAAAAACGGCAGGTGGGAAGTTTTACCCGGTGGAATTTTTGCGGGAATTAAAACAAATCTTTTTACACTGACAGACAAATTCAGACTACTTGGCGAACCTTTCCGTAAACCAGGCACTAATCCCAACGAAACGGTTGCCGAACTTGTAAAACGGCGGATGGGGAAATCGTTTCTCGATTATGCCATCGACCCGTTTATTTCGGGAATTTATGCCGGCGACCCAAAAAAACTGGTGACAAAATATGCGCTGCCAAAACTCTATAATTTAGAGCAACAATACGGAAGTTTTATTGGCGGAGCCATAAAAAAGGGGCGGGAGAAAAAGTCGGAACAAGAGAAAAAAGTAACGAAAAAAATATTTTCGGCAGAAGGCGGGCTTTCGGAAATTATTAATGCGCTGGTAAAAAATATTCAACCCGGGAATATTCTTTTAAATCAAAACATTAAAGTTGAAAAAACCGATACAGGATATAAAATCGGAGACACGGAATTTTCGCATGTAATAAGCACAATTAACGCACCCGGATTAAAACCTGTTTTTCCTTTTCTCTCAAGTGCCGATTTGGCTTCGATTACAAATCTTAACTATGCAAAAGTTGTTGAGATTACACTTGGTTTTAAACAGTGGAAAGGAATTGATATCAATGCTTTTGGCGGATTAATTCCATCGAAAGAGCGACGAAATATTTTGGGAATTTTGTTTATGTCAACACTTTTTAAAAACAGAGCTCCCGAGAATGGTGCTTTAATAACATCGTTTGTGGGTGGTACAAAAAAGGAATTTCTGACCGAA
Organism: Draconibacterium sp.; assembly: GCA_027011835.1. Taxonomy (GTDB): domain Bacteria; phylum Bacteroidota; class Bacteroidia; order Bacteroidales; family Prolixibacteraceae; genus Draconibacterium. The sequence goes on from JALUZN010000375.1 coordinate 1,358, forward strand.
ATGGAAGAGACGGAGCTGATTGATTTTTTAAAGCCCGAACTAACAGAACTGCTTGGGTTACCGGAATTTAATCCCGATCTAATTCAACTGCACTACCATAAAAATGCCATTGCCCAATACGATGAATTGAGCAAATACCGTTTACTTTCGATTAAAAGTATTGAAATGCAAAACCCGAATCTGTTTCTTGCCGGAAGTATTAGAGATGGTGTTGGAATGGCAGACCGAATTAAACAGGCAAACACAATAGCGAAACAGATTATCGATTGAGTATAACCGTAGTAAAATCCATTTTAAGCAGAAATTATTTCACAACTATTAAAAATAAATACAATTCTTAAAAACTGTTTTTCATAAAATTTGTTTAAGCTGTAATACAAAATTATTAACCATTTGAATAAGTTATTATGAAGAAAATACTTCTTGTTTTTTCACTCTCGCTATTTTTATTTACAGCAAATTCGCAAACACTGGCCGATATCGCTGCTCGCGCCGATTCGAGCGTTGTTCAGATTGAAGTAATAGAGAAAAGGAACCTCGGTATTGGCGATCCCGGAAAATTTGAAAAAGCCGAAGGACTGGGGTCGGGAGTTCTGGTAGGAAAGGATAGAATTTATATTTTAACTGCTGCGCATGTGGTAATCGATGCTACAAAAATTCAGGTTATTTTTACCGATGGAACTACAATTGGAGCTTTAATACGAAGAATCGACAGAACATCTGATGTTGCAGTACTTCAACTCGACAGGCCAATGAATCATTTACCGGCTGCAACTTTGGGCGATTCTGACAAAATGCGCATTGGCGACGATGTGTTTATTATTGGCTCTCCGCTGGGAATATCGCACTCTGTTTCGAAAGGAATTATTAGTGGAAAACATACCGAATATAACGAATCGAACAACAATCGGGCAATGGAGTTTTTCCAAACCGACGCATCGATTAATAAAGGAAACAGCGGTGGCCCAATGTTTAATATGAAAGGTGAAGTGGTTGGAATAATTAGTTCCATTCTCTCTTTCTCGGGCGGGTTCGAAGGGCTTGGATTTGCCGCTACCTCGTCGATTGCTAAAGAAATTCTACAGCAAAAAGGAAGAATTTGGTTTGGAACCGACGTGCTTGCATTAAGTCCCGAAATGTGTAAACTTTTAAATGTTCCGCAAGAGGGAGCATTGCTTGTGCAGAGTGTAACCGATAGTTCTCCTGCCTATTTCATGGGACTTAAAGGTGGTTATCTTTATGTAACTATTGGCGATAAAAAAATCCTTCTCGGTGGCGATTATATCTTGAAATTCGACAATATTCAACTCAACTCAAGAGAAAATATTGAAAAACTTTGGGACTATTTAAATAGTGTCGACAAAGGGCACAAATATGTAATTACAATTTACCGGGCAGGAGAAATAAAAAAACTCTCCTGGATTCTGAATTAGCACAAAACTGGAACAGGAGGAATTAGCACTTCAACCCATCAATTTTTATAAATTAAACAGATGTCGTCTAAATTAAAGGCAACATCTGTTTTTTTATTTATAAAATCGTTCTGTTTGTTAAAAACAATCCGAAAAAACGAATACCAATTATCTGTTTTCAAAAAAAATGTTCAGTACTTTTAGGCTTTTCGAATATTACTGTTTAAAATGAATCAGGAAGAAGCACAAAAACGAATACAACAACTGCGTACCGAACTCGAAGAGCACAACTACAATTATTATGTGTTGGCAAAACCAGTTATTAGCGATTTCGATTTCGATATGAAATTAAAAGAGCTGGAAAAGCTTGAAACCGAATTTCCGCAATTTGCCGATAGCAATTCGCCAACCCAGCGCGTGGGAAGCGATTTAAGCAACGATTTCGAGCAAGTAGAACACAAATATTCTATGCTTTCGCTTTCGAATGCCTATTCCGAAGGAGAGATAAGAGATTTCGATACACGGGTGAAAAAGATAATTGAAACCAATTGCGACTATGTTTGCGAATTGAAATTCGACGGCACTTCAATTAGTTTGACCTATGAAAATGGTGAGCTAATTCGCGCAGTTACACGCGGCGACGGTGTTCGTGGCGACGATGTAACAGCAAATGTTCGCACCATAAAATCGATTCCACTTAAACTTCGTGGAGACAATTATCCCGATTTATTCGAAATACGTGGCGAAATTGTAATGCCTTTTAATGTTTTCGACGAGTTAAACTCCGAGCTCGAAAAAGCGGGAGAACCGCTGTTGGCAAACCCAAGAAATACAGCCGCCGGTACGCTTAAAATGAAGAATTCGAAAGTGGTGGCATCGCGAAAACTTGATGCGTATTTGTATTACATAATTGGGAAAGATTTGCCCGAAGACGGCCATTACGAAAACCTGCAAAAAGCCCGCGAGTGGGGTTTTAAAATTTCGGATGCTATGCAAATCTGTAAAAACCTCGATGAAGTTTTTGCCTACATCCGGAAATGGGATGTTGAGCGCCACAAACTTCCGGTGGCTACCGACGGCATTGTAATAAAGGTAAATTCTATAAATCTTCAGGAAAACCTTGGTTTTACCGCCAAATCGCCGCGCTGGGCAATTGCCTATAAATTTAAAGCCGAAAATGTGGCCACCGTTTTAAAATCGGTTTCATATCAGGTGGGGCGAACCGGAGCAGTTACGCCGGTGGCCAACCTCGAACCGGTGCAGATTGCCGGAACGATGGTAAAACGTGCATCGCTGCACAACGCCGATATAATTGCCAATCTCGATTTGCATATTGGCGACACTGTTTTTGTTGAAAAAGGGGGTGAAATAATTCCTAAAATTACAGGTGTTGATGCAACAAAGCGCCACCCGATGTTTCAACCGGTTACATTTATAAACGAGTGCCCAGAATGTAAAACTCCGCTTATACGAAAAGAGGGCGAAGCTGCACATTACTGCCCGAACGAAGATGGTTGCCCGCCGCAAATAAAAGGGAAAATGGAACATTTTGTCAGTCGTAAAGGAATGGATATCGACGGGCTGGGACAGGAAACCATCGACCTGCTTTACAACGAGGGACTTGCAAAAACAATTATCGATTTGTATGAACTTAAAAAGGAGCAACTTGCGGCGCTTGAACGAATGGGCGAAAAATCGGCACAACGAATTCTCGATGGATTGGAAGCCTCGAAGCAGGTTCCGTTTGAGCGGGTGCTTTTTGCTCTCGGAATTAGGTTTGTGGGCGAAACCGTGGCAAAAACACTTGTAAAAAAACTGCATACCATCGAAAACATTCAAACGGCAACGCTCGAACAACTTACCGAAATTGACGAGATTGGCGAAAAAATAGCCGAAAGCGTTGTGGAGTGGTTCTCGAACGAAACTCATATTCAACTTATTGAAAAGCTAAAAGCACACGGCCTCAGGTTTAAAATAGGAGAGGAGCAACTTGCCGGACAGACGGATAAATTAAACGGACTTTCAATAATTATTTCGGGAACTTTTGAAATTCACTCGCGCGACGAGCTTAAAAAACTGATTGAAAAAAACGGCGGTAAAAATGTGGGGTCAATTTCTAAAAAAACAAACTATCTGCTGGCCGGAAAAAACATTGGGCCAAGTAAATTGGAAAAGGCTAAAAAACTAAATATTCCTATTATTTCGGAGGAGGAGTTTTTAAGAATGCTGGAATAAATCTTTATCGAACTTTTATTTGCTTACAAATTGCTATTTTTAACATTTACCTATGAAGATTAAACAGATACTCGCAGAGCGCAAACTTAAAAAATTGGCTGAAAACTACCGGCACAATCCGGTTATTCCAAATATCGAAACAACAAAATTAATTGGTGTAATCTGGCACCCGACACAAAAAGTAGCCTATCAATATTTAAAAGAGTATTTTAATAAAGAGCAGGTAATTTTTCGTGGATTTTGTGTTTTCGAAGACGATGTAAATCCTCACGAAAATTCGAACACATTAACCACCAACGATTTAACGTGGATAAAACTTCCGAGACTCGAAAAGATTGACGATTTTATAAACATCAATTTCGATGTACTGATAAATATGTCGTTAAAGCAAAATCTGGTTCTCGATTACATTACTCTGCTTTCGAAAGCAAAATTTAAAGTGGGCAGTTCCACCGATGAATCGAACTATTTTGACCTCAATATTAATATTGGCGAAAACCGTGATTCAATGTATTTGGTCGAGCAACAAATTTTTTATCTTGCGCAACTAAACAATAAGAATAACAAATGAGTCAACATTTCACAGGAGCAGGAGTTGCGTTAATTACCCCTTTTACAAAAAGTGGTCAGGTCGATTACAAAGCGTTGGAAACCATTATCGACAATCAGGTTAAAGGCGGGATGGATTATTTGGTGGCGCTGGGAACAACAGCCGAAACAGCCACATTAACCAACGACGAAAAATTGAATGTAGTTGAGCTCATTAAAGAGAAATCAGCCGGTTTACCGGTTATGGTTGGAATGGGCGGAAACAACACCCGCTCGATAATTAAGCAGATTGATAAATTTAATTTTAACGGCGTTGATAGTATTTTAGTTGTTACACCTTACTACAATAAACCTTCGCAAGAGGGAATGTTTCACCATTATACCGAAATTGCAAAAGCCAGTCCGGTTCCTGTTGTTTTATATAATGTACCATCGCGCACAGGTGTTAATATCGAATTCGATACTGTTGTTCGTTTAGCAGAAACATCGGAGAATATTGTAGCCATAAAAGAGGCATCGGGTGTACTTTCGCAAATCACAAAAATCGGGAAATATACTCCCGATAATTTTACGGTTATTTCCGGCGACGATTTACTGGCACTTCCCATAATTTCAATTGGCGGGAAAGGCGTTATCTCGGTAATTGCCAATGCTCTGCCAGCAAAACTTAGCCGGTTAATAAAACTTGCAAACAGTAAAAATTACGACGAAGCACTCGAACTGCATTTCGAATTAATAGATATTCTTCAACTTATTTTTAAAGAGGGAAATCCGGGCGGAATTAAAGCGCTAATGAATCATCAGGGAATTATTGAAAATGTATTGCGCTCGCCGCTATACAAAATTTCGGATGCTACATACAACGAAATTAAAGAAGCTTATTCGAAACTGAAATAGCCGGTTTGCTTAACGCAATTTAAGCTGGAAAGTTTGAATTTGAATTGTTTTGTAGCTGAGAACAAGAAGGAGAGTAAACCCGCGATATACTTAAATCAAATAGCTTTTCTGCCTGATAACCTGTCTGAATTTAATGTATAGTTTATTTTCGGAAATATGTTTTTTTAACACCTTGCCGGCCAACATTTCTGTAAATAGTTTTAATTTTGAACTCCATAAATTACAGGTAAGTTATTTTGAAGAAACTAATTTTTATAGTACTCCTTTTTTTGTCGTTTGGCTCGATGGCGCAG